>JAZLDJ010000090.1:0-30105 GCA_045614685.1 Alistipes sp.
AACGTTTACTGCTGTACCCCACTCTGCAGGGATGTTATTGAGCTTACGATAGAGGATAGCACGCTCGTTCATCCACGAACCGAATACTGCGCAAACAGCACCCCAGAGCTGCTCCCAAGGGCATACTGGGAAGTCCGAACCAGTCTGCTCCTTAACTGCAGCCTTGAAACGAGCTACCAAAACCTTCAAATCCTCAGTCGAGAGGTCGGTATCCATCTTAACACCGCGCTCCTCCTTCAACTCCTCGATGATAACCTCGAATGGATCCTGATCCTCCTTCGAAACTGGCTTCATACCGAGAACAACGTCACCGTACATCTGTACGAAACGACGATACGAGTCCCAAGCAAAACGTGGGTTACCCGAGAGCTGTGCGATAGCCTCAACAGCCTCGTCGTTCATACCGAGGTTGAGGATGGTATCCATCATACCTGGCATCGAAGCACGAGCACCCGAACGTACCGATACGAGGAGTGGCAACTCCTTGTCACCGAACTTGCGGCCTGTCAAAGTCTCGACACGCTTGATAGCTGCCTCAACATCTGGACGGAGCATCTCGATTACAGCAGCCTGACCGTGCTGGTAGTACTCTGTACAAACATCGGTAGTGATGGTGAATCCTGGAGGTACAGGAATACCGATAAGGTTCATCTCGGCGAGGTTAGCACCCTTACCACCGAGCAACTCTCTCATCTTGCCATTTCCCTCGGCCTCTTTGTTACCGAAGAAATAGACGCGCTTTACATTTGTCATAGCAAAATAGTTTTTAAATTATTAATAATAGAAAATTAGTTTTCTCATTTATTGCTGTTTCCAACTAACAAATTTAGTGATATTTTTTTGCAAAATCAAACAAATATCAAAAAATATAGGAAAATTCCCCTACTTAGGGTGCAAAGATAAGAAATTTTAGTGATTTTCGAAAACAATTTATTACCTTTGCCACGAGAAAACATACTTACTTTTATAATTAACAAACAAAACGTATTATGAAAAACCTAAAATTTATCTTGGTTGCGGCAGTAGCAATGTTCTTCTCCGCAACTGCGTTTGCAGCAGATGCAAAGG
Source organism: Alistipes sp. (assembly GCA_045614685.1). Taxonomy (GTDB): domain Bacteria; phylum Bacteroidota; class Bacteroidia; order Bacteroidales; family Rikenellaceae; genus Alistipes. Next base: position 1,069 of record JAZLDJ010000090.1, read on the forward strand.
AGCCACAGCTCGTTTTGCCATCGGTTGTAGGTAACAACATGGTGCTTCAGCACTCGACCACCGTTAACATCTGGGGTTGGGCTAAGCCAAAGGCTACTGTAAAGGTTGACCCAAGCTGGGACAACAACAAGAAGCCTATCAAGGTTAAGGCAGATGCAGAGGGTTTCTGGATTTTGCCAGTACAGACTCTCGCTGCTAGCTACGATGCACACTCGATTGTCATCAAGGCTGGTAAGGAGATTAAGGAGATCACCAACATCCTCTTCGGTGAGGTTTGGCTCTGCGCAGGTCAGTCGAACATGGAGTGGCCAGTTCGCAAGACTCCTGATATGCAGCACTACATCAAGGGCGAGAAGAACCCTTATGTTCGTCTCTACTGCACAGGTCGCATCGCTTCGTCTACTCCACAGAAGGAGGTTCCTACACAGCGTAAGTTCCGTGCACAGTGGACCACTTGCACTTCGAAGGCTATTGGCGCATTCTCGGCTGTAGGTTTCGGCTTCGGTATGGAGTTGCAGAAGGCTTTGAACGTTCCTGTAGGTCTTATCGACGCATCGTATGGTGGTACTCCAGTTGAGGGCTGGTTGAGCGCAGAGTATCTCGCTAACAACCCTAAGTTGGCTGCTGTAGCAAAGAAGTCTAAGAACAAGAAGTGGGGCAAGAAGATTTCGCACCTCCACAACGCTAACATCTACCCTATCCGTCACTACAACATCGCTGGTACTATCTGGTATCAGGGTTGCTCGAACGTAAGCTACAATGGCACTTACGCAACTATGCTCAGCGGCCTCATCAAGTCGTGGAGAGAGGAGTTCCGTAACCCAGAGATGCCATTCTACATCGTTGAGATTGCACCTCACACCTACGCAGGTATCAATGGTGCACGTCTTCGTGAGGCTCAGGCTCGCGTAGCTGCTCGTACTGCAAACTGCGAAATCGTAGGTACCAACGACCAGAACCAGATCCCAGGTGACATCCACCCTCCAAAGAAGGCTGATGTTGCTCACCGTTTGGCACAGTGTGCTCTCGGCGGCTTCTACAAGAAGACTAACGAGGAGTTCCGCTCGCCTGCTTACAAGTCGATGACTGTTGAGGGTAGCGCTATCCGCGTACACTTCAAGAACGTTCCTACCGAGCTCGTACAGAAGGGTGAGGGTCGTGTAAACGGTTTCCAGATTGGTTACAAGGATCCAGAGAACGAGAAGAAGCTCATCTTCGTTTTGGCTGACGCTAAGATCGAGGGTAAGTCGGTAGTTCTTTCGGCTAATGGCGTTGATAGCCCAGTAGCTGTACGTTACTGCTTCAACGAGGATATGGGTAACGTATACTCGGCTGAGGGTCTTCCACTCATCGCATTCCGTAGCGACAAGAACAACCGTTCGTTGAGCGCACGTCCATATGTTGAGACTCCATCGCAGATTGGCGTTAAGTTCGAGGGCGAGGGTTATGTAGCAAGCACCTTCACCGAGGGCGCAATGCTTTGGCCAGGTCACACCTTCGTAATGAGCGCAGAGTATCCAAAGGAGTTCGAGGGCTTCCAGATGATGGTTCCAACCCCAGTAGGTAAGGGTCAGTCGTCGGTAGGTGGCCGTGTAACTGCATTGGCTGATGGTAAGATCTATATCCTCAGCGCAATCACTGGTGCTACTCGCAAGGCTCCTTGGCTCGCACTCACTTCGTGCTACACTCGTTGTGCAAAGGATGGCAAGATGAAGGGTACCTTCTATATCATCGAGCGCGAGGTTAAGGCTGGTGAGGTTGTTGAGTTGCCTAAGTTCAAGAACACTTGGGGAACTATCGTTCTCGCTAAGACTATCGAGTAATCGATTAACCAAAATAGACTGGAAGGCTGTCCACATGGGCAGCCTTCTTTGTTTGTAATTTTTTTAGGCCCTATTTGTCATTATTTCATTAATATTTTGTATATTTGTGGTTAGAAACTAAAATGGACTACTATGAAGTATAAAAGAATTCTTCTCAAGTTGAGTGGTGAGTCGTTGCAAGGCGAACAGAAATATGGCATATCGATGGAGCAGGCTCGTGTCTACGCACAGCAGATTAAAGAGGCACAGGAACTTGGCACAGAGATTGGTATCGTTATAGGCGGAGGCAACATCTTCCGCGGTTTGCAGGGTGCAAAGAAGGGTTTCGACCGCGTTAAGGGCGATCAGATGGGCATGTTGGCCACCATTATCAACTCGTTGGCATTGCAGGCTGTATTGAACGACGAGGGTGTTAAGTGCAAGGTGCTCACCTCGATTCGCATGGAGCCTATCGGCGAGTACTACTCGAAGGACAAGGCTCTCGAGTACTTGAGCCAGGGCTACGTAGTAATCATCGGTGGTGGAACATCCAACCCATACTTCTCGACCGACTCAGCTTCGGCACTCCGCGGCATCGAGATTGAGGCCGACGGCTTCTTCAAGGGCACTCGCGTGGATGGCGTCTACACGGCCGACCCTGAGAAGGATCCTACAGCAACCAAGTTCGACAAGATTTCGTTCGACGAGATTTACGCTCGCAACCTGAAGATTATGGATATGACCGCCTTCACTCTCTGCAAGGAGAATGGGCTTAACATCATCGTTTTCGATATGGACACTCCGGGCAACCTCATGAAGGTATTGCGTGGCGAGAATATCGGAACATTGGTACACAAATAATAGATAAAACTGAAAAACTATGGCACGCAGACATCAGAAAAAGAGCATTTGGGGATTGTTGGCAATGTTGGCAGCAGCCATCGCCATCGTAGCATTTATGGTATTCTACCCTACCCCAACCAAGGCACAGTCGCAGAATCGTCCTACACCTGAGGAGGCAACCATCATCAAAGAGGGTGCCGTTGCTCCCGACTTCGAGGTTGAGATGTTCGATGGCTCGAAGGTTCGCCTGTCAGACCTTAAGGGCAAGGTTGTATTGCTCAACTTCTGGGCTACATGGTGCCCTCCGTGCCGCGCCGAGTTGGCTTGTGTAGAGAAGGCTATCATCGAGAAGTTCAAGGGCAAGCCTTTCGTATTCCTCCCTGTATCGCGTGGCGAGGAGAAGGCTACCGTAGCTGCCTTCCGCGAGAAGATGAGCTACACATTCCCTATGGGTCTCGACACCACAAACTCCATCTATAAGCTCTATGCCCAGACCTACATTCCGCGCAACTTCCTCATCGGCAAAGATGGTAAGGTTGTGAAGGCAAGCGTCGGCTACGACGAGGCTGAATTTGCAGAGTTGGTAAAACTTATCGAGAAAGAGATAAAGACAAAAAAATAAATAATAAGTAAACTATTATGGATACAAAGACCATCTTAAATGACGCAACCGCTCGTATGCAGAAGACGGTTGATTTCTTGGAGGAATCGTTGGCAAACATTCGTGCTGGCAAGGCATCGGTAAACATTTTGAATGGTGTTTTCGTTGAATACTACGGCTCGCAGACCCCTGTTTCGGGCGTAGCTAGCGTTACTGTACCAGATGCAAAGACCATCCTTATTCAGCCTTGGGACAAGAATATGATTCGCCCTAACGAGAAGGCTATTACCGACTCGAACATCGGTCTCACACCACCGAACAATGGCGAGAGCATTCGTCTTTCGATGCCACCTCTTACAGAGGAGCGCCGTAAGGAGCTCGTAAAGCAGTCTAAGGCTGAGGCTGAGAATGCACGCGTGTCGTTGCGTAACGCTCGTCGCGATGCAGTCGAGGCATTCAAGAAGGCTGTAAAAGAGGGTATGCCTGAGGACGAGGGCAAGGACGGTGAAGCACAGGTACAGAAGATTGTTGACAAGTTCAACAAGCTTATCGACACCGCATTCGAGAAGAAGGAGAAGGAGATTATGACCGTGTAATCCCCCACAGACAATACACAAAAAAGTCATCGGAGTCCGATGACTTTTTTATTGTTTGTTGGTAATGGTGCAAGGAACAACGTTCCTTGCACCATTTCACTATTCTTTAGAACTCCATCTTCGAGCGACGTACATAGCCCTCGTAACGCCACTTAGCGTTCTCCTCGGCTGCAGCGTAGAGCTCCTCTGCCTCCTGAGGGAAGGTCTTCTGCAACGAAGTGTAGCGTACCTCCTTCAACAAGAAGTCGCGGAACTTGCTCCAATCTGGCTCTTTCGAATCGAGCACAAACGGATTCTTGCCCTCCTCCTCGAGAAGTGGATTGTAGTGCCACAAGTGCCAGTAGCCACACTCTACGGCCTGCTTGCCGATAGTCTGAGTGCGAGTCATACCGCCCTTAATACCGTGGTTGATACAAGGAGCGTAGGCGATGATGAGCGATGGGCCTGGATATGCCTCAGCCTCCTTCAACACATTGAAGAGCTGTGCCTGTGAAGCACCAATCGAAACCTGTGCAACATATACATAACCATAGGTCATTGCGATAGCACCCAAGTCCTTCTTGCGGATACGCTTACCCATCGAAGCGAACTTCGCTACTGCACCTACAGGGGTAGACTTCGAAGACTGACCACCGGTGTTCGAGTAAACCTCGGTATCCACAACGAGGATATTCACATCCTCGCCCGATGCCAAGACGTGGTCAACACCACCGAAGCCAATATCGTAGCCCCAACCGTCACCACCAATAATCCACTGCGACTTCTTCACGAGGAAGTCCTTGTGCTCGAGGATAGCCTTGCACTTATCGCAACCGCAAGCCTCACACAACTCGATAACACGTGGAGCAACCTCAGCCGACTTAGCTGCCAAGTGGCGAACATCCAACCACTCCTGCAATACAGCCTTCAACTCGTCCGAACACTTCTCGCAAGTGAGAGCCTCCTTAACGAGCGATGCCAAGTTCTCGCGAATCTTCTCGTTACCGATGTGCATACCGAGACCGAACTCTGCATTATCCTCGAACAACGAGTTAGCCCAAGCCGGACCCTGACCCTTCGAGTTGGTGCAGTATGGAGTCGACGGTGCAGATGCCGAGTAGATTGAGGTACAACCTGTAGCATTAGCCACCATCATACGCTCGCCAAAGAGCTGTGTGATAGTCTTGATGTATGGAGTCTCGCCACAACCAGCACAAGCACCCGAGAACTCGAACAATGGCTGCATAAACTGGCTATTCTTAACAGTCTTCTCGCGGTCGAGGTTCTTGTAGCCCACGGTGTGGTGCATATAGTTCCACTTCTCGACCTCGCCCATCTGCGATGCGAGTGGCTGCATAACGAGTGCCTTACCCTTAGGTGCAGGACAAACATCCACGCAGTTGCCACAACCTGTACAGTCGAGTGGCGAAACCTGGATACGGAACTTATACTCCTTGGTATTTGCGATACCCTGCTTAAACTCTGTTCCCTCTGGTGCGGCAGCAGCCTGCTCCTCGGTTGCGAGGAATGGACGGATAGCTGCGTGAGGGCAGACATAAGCACACTGGTTACACTGGATACAAGTATCGAGATTCCACTGCGGAACATTCACTGCAATACCACGCTTCTCCCAAGCGGCAGTGCCATTGTCCCAAGTACCATCCTCACGGCCATTGAATACCGAAACTGGGAGCTGGTCGCCCTTCAATGCGTTGATTGGGTCAACCACATTGCGAACGAACTCAGGACGGCTCAAATCTACCGATGCCGAAGCCTCCTCAACAACGAGCGAAGCCCACTCGGCAGGAATCTCCACCTTCTCCACTGCGGTAGCACCTGCGTCGACAGCGGCGTAGTTCATATTCACGATATCCTCGCCCTTCTTGCCGTACGACTTGTAGATAGCCTTCTTCATCTCCTCTACGGCCTTCTCGAATGGAATTACATTCGCAATCTTGAAGAATGCCGACTGCATGATAGTGTTGGTGCGATTACCCAAGCCGAGCTCCGAAGCAATCTTTGTTGCGTTGATGATGTAGAAGTTGATATTGTGCTTTGCAAGGTAAACCTTCATATGGGTTGGCAACGATGCGCAAGTAGCCGCAGCGTCGAGCACCGAGTTCAACAAGAACGAGCCGCCATGCTTCAAGCCCTTCAAAACATCGTACTTATCTACGTACGATGGTACGTGGCAAGCGATAAAGTCTGGAGTTGTAACCAAGTATGGCGAAGTGATTGGCTTGTCGCCGAAACGAAGGTGCGACGAGGTGTAACCACCCGACTTCTTCGAGTCGTACGAGAAGTATGCCTGGCAATACTTGTCGGTCGAGCCACCGATAATCTTAATCGAGTTCTTGTTTGCACCAACAGTACCGTCAGCACCCAAACCGAAGAACAAAGCCTCGAAGGTACCCTCCTTCGCCATCGAAATCTCCTCGCCTACAGGCAACGAGAGGTTAGTTACGTCGTCTACGATACCAACGGTGAAGTGGTTCTTCGGAGTCGAGAGAGCCATATTTGCGAATACCGACAACATCTGAGCCGGAGTAGTATCCTTCGACGAGAGACCATAGCGGCCACCGATGATTGCTGGCTGAAGCTCGTGACCATAGAATGCATCTACGATATCGAGGTAGAGAGGCTCGCCATTTGCTCCTGGCTCCTTGGTGCGGTCCAAAACGCAAAGGGTCTTAACTGTCTTTGGCAATACGTTGAAGAGGTACTTTGCCGAGAATGGGCGATAGAGGTGTACGGTTACAACACCCACCTTCTCGCCACGCTCGTTCAAGAAATCGACGCACTCGCGCAAGGTCTCAGTTACCGAGCCCATAGCAACAACTACGCGGTCGGCATCCTCTGCACCATAGTAAACGAATGGCTTGTACTCGCGACCTGTAATCTTCGAAATCTCGGCCATAGTCTCAGCCACCATATCAGGTACTGCATCGTAGAACTTATTTGCTGCCTCACGAGTCTGGAAGTAGATATCAGGGTTCTGAGCTGTACCACGGGTCACAGGCTTCTCAGGATTGAGGGCGCGACCGCGGAACTGCTTCAACGCCTCCATGTCGAACAACGATGTGAGCGAAGCGGCATCCATCAACTCCACCTTCTGAATCTCGTGCGAAGTGCGGAAACCATCAAAGAAGTGAAGGAATGGAACGCGAGACTTCAACGCCACGATATGAGCCACACCTGCCAAGTCCATAACCTCCTGAACAGACGAAGTTGCAAGCTGCGCGAAACCTGTCTGACGAGCCGCCATAACATCCTGGTGATCGCCAAAGATCGAGAGCGACTGCGCTGCCAATGCACGTGCCGAGACGTGGAATACACCCGGAAGCAACTCGCCCGAAATCTTGTACATATTAGGAATCATAAGCAGCAAGCCCTGCGAAGCTGTGAAGGTCGAGGTGAGGGCACCGCCCTGCAACGAGCCGTGTACTGCACCTGCAGCACCAGCCTCCGACTGCATCTCAACAACCTTTACAATCTCGCCGAAGATATTCTTGCGGCCCTGTGCTGCCCACTCATCGACATACTCTGCCATAGTCGACGACGGCGTAATAGGATAGATGGCAGCAACCTCCGAGAACATATATGCAATATGTGCTGCGGCGTAGTTACCATCACACGTGATAAATTTCTTTTCTGCCATAGTTTTATAGTTTTATGTTTTGTTGTTTTGTTTTTCGATACTTCATCTTGCAAAATGGGCATTTTCCGTTCCAAAATGAACAAAACCGCATTTCACCCATACAAATTTACAAATAGCAAACGAACAAAGCAAGAAAAAAAAGTGTTAGTTTACTAACAAAGCGGAATATTTCGCTTTGTTAGTAAACCATACTATTATAGGGGCAATGGGAATTATAGGGTTGGTGGGGAGATAAAGTTTAGCGCTACAGTCTTTGGCGTCGAGCTTACGCTCTCTATGGCGTCACACCTTTGGTGTTCTATATCGTCGGGCTTTCAGCCCTCTATGGCGCGCGCCATAAAGCAGTCGCAAGACTGCGCCGTCATAAAAGAGTCGTAAGACTATGCCGCCATAAAGCCAACTTGGTTGGCGCCGACACATTACTTCGCGCCCAAAACTACCTTTTGCACGCTTTCCACGCCACCTTACGAGCCTGCTTGGCAAGCGCTGGGGTGTTTTCGACCTTTATCAAATCGGTTGTACCACGGTCGCCCGTAAGTTGAACATCCTTCGAGTATTTAGGGTAGAAAGTTACATCCTCCTGCTCGATATCGAGCAAGGTGTAGGCATAGGCGAGGCTTGCAATATACATAGCCAAACCCTCCGAGAGGTGGGTGTTATTCTGCGAGCGCTGAAGCTTATAGCCCGACTTTGAGAGTTGCTTGTGCTGACGAGCGAGATATATCGCCTGACCAACATTTACGTAGAACTCACAATTCTTGCCCATCGAGGCACCAAGCTCGTAAATCTCTTTTTGGATGCAGTGGTGGATATGCTCATAAAGTGCATCCCAACCCTCTTGATTGGTTGATCTTACCCCCTTATTATACCAATCGCAGATAGCCTGTCGATAGTCGGTATTACCTGCAGGATAGGAGAATGGTACCATAAGTCCACAACGCAACTTAGCTGCTACCTCGGGCTTCATCATCTTCTTGATGCGCTCGACCAAAAGGTTCAAATCGAAAGTTCCGCCTCGCTCCTTGATATAGCGACGCATAGTGTTTTCGGGCTGAATAACCATAATCTCCCACGGCTTATCCACAACCACACTCTCGAGCGTTACGCCAATGCCAGCCAAGCCATTCTTATAGCCCTTTGCTGGGGTCTTAACGGGATTTTCGGAGCAGTCGTAGAGCCAATACTGGTAGGTGTTGTGCACCACCTGATCTATCTTGCGGTGCGAATATGTGAACGACTCATCGTCGATGCCTTTGTACTGCTGTTCGAGGGTTGAGCCTCCGAGGTAGGCGTGACCAACAACTACGGGACGTCCTGCACTCTTGGCTATGGCGCTGAGCCAGCGCATCGAGTCGCGAGTCCAGCTATTACCCACACCGAGAATGTAGAGCGTGTCGCTCTTAGCCTTTGGCTCGGCAGCCTTCACATCGGCCACGGCCATCACCACGCATACGAGAAGAAAAAGGAGTCTCTTCATTGTTTTATCTGTTTTCTGCTACCCACTTGGTGAGTTCAACAAAATCTGCTACCGAGAGCTGCTCGGCGCGCTTTGTGAAGAATGGATGCTCGGCACCATGGAAGTCGCCAAAGGCTGAACGCAACGAGTTGCGCAACATCTTGCGGCGCTGACCGAACGATGCCTTCACTACCTTCACAAAGAGCTGTTCGTCGCAGTCGAGAGCCTTCGTCGAGTTTCTCTTAAGGCGAATAACCGCACTCTTAACCTTTGGCGGCGGGTTGAATACCTTTTCTGAGACAGTGAAGAGGTAGTCAATATCGTACCACGCCTGCAAAAGCACGCTCAAGATGCCATAGGTCTTCGAGCCCTCCTTCTCGGCAATGCGCTCGGCAACCTCCTTCTGAATCATTCCCACACACTCGGGAACGAGGTTGCGATGCTCGATAATTTTGAAGAATATCTGCGAGGAGATGTTGTATGGGAAGTTTCCGATAACCTTCACACCCTCGGGGAAATACTCCGCCAAATCCATCTTGAGGAAGTCGCCCTCGCGCAAACGAGGCGTAAAGTCGGGATAGTGCGCGTGGAGATAGGCGATACTCTCTGTATCGATATCCACACCATAGGTTACAATATCGTCGCGCTTGAGCAGATACTGCGTCAATACGCCCATACCGCAGCCAACCTCCAATACCTGGTCGGGCTGCTCGGTTGTTCCGCCCGAGAGCGAATTGCAAATCTTCTGCGCTATATTCAGGTCAGTCAAGAAGTGCTGACCGAGTGCTTTTTTTGCTCTAACTTGTTCCATTACTGCAAAGATAGCGATTATTTATCAATTTCTGTCGAAAGAGCCTTAGCAATTACTTGATGCATGTCGTAATACTTGTAGTCGGCCAATCGACCGCCAAAAATATATTTCGTTTCTGCATCGGCAAGGGCGCGATACTGAGCATAGAGCGAAGTATTGCGCTCGTCGTTCACGGGATAGTACGGCTCGGCACCCTCGTGCCACTCCATAGGATATTCGCGCGTGATGACGGTATGCTCTGTGCCTCTATCCTCAAAGTGCTTATGTTCGATAATGCGTGTGAAAGGTGTCTCGCGGTCGGTGTAATTGACCACCGCTGCGCCCTGGAAGTCGGCTTGTGCGAGTCGTTCCTCCTCAAAGCGAAGCGAACGATAGTCCAACTTGCCAAAGCAATAGTCGTAGAAGCGGTCCAACTCGCCAGTATAGAGTACCTGCTCGACCATAGAGTCGAACTCTTCGCGAGCCGAGAAATAGTCGGTATCGAGTCGTACCTCAACGCCCTCCAAAAGCCCCTCAATCAACGGATTATATCCGCCTACAGGTATGCCCTGATAGGTGTCGTTGAAGTAGTTATTGTTGCGCTCGAAGCGGAGTGGCAAACGGCGAATAATCCACGCCGGCAACTCGTTGCACGCTCTACCCCACTGCTTCTCGGTGTAGCCCTTGATAAGTTTCTCGAAGATATCCTTGCCAACAAGCGACAAAGCCTGCTCCTCGAGGTTGGCAGGTTCGTGGTCGAGATGTAGGCGTTGCTCCTCCACCTTTGCCTCTGCCTCCTCTGCTGTCTTCACACCCCACAGCGCATCGAAGGTATTTAAGTTGAATGGCAACGGGTAGATTTCGCCCTTGTAGCTGGCGAGTGGCGAGTGGACAAATGGTTTGAACTCCACAAACTGATTCACAAAGTCCCAAACCTCCTTGTTCGAGGTGTGGAAGATATGGGCGCCATACTTATGTATAAATATACCCTCCTGCTCCTCGCAGTAGCAGTTACCGCCCGTATGGCTGCGACGATCTATGACAAGCACGCGCTTACCCGCCTTATGGGCACGATAAGCTGCCACGGCACCGAACAGACCAGCACCGACAACCAACAAGTCGTATTTTTGTTTCAGAGCCATTACTTTTAGCTTTGTTTATATTTGTTTACGGAGACGCGCAACCGGAATATCAAGCATTTCACGATACTTGGCAACAGTTCTTCGAGCAATGCAATAACCTTTTTCGTTAAGGATATTCATCAGCTGCTCGTCGGTGAGTGGCTTGCGTTTATTCTCGTTAGCGATTGCCTCTTGGAGGATATTCTTCACCTCGTAGGAGGACACCTCCTCGCCACTCTGCGTCTGCATAGCCTCCGAGAAGAGCGATTTTAATAATATTATGCCAAACTGCGTCTGAACGTATTTGCTATTTACCACGCGCGAGATGGTCGAAACATCCAAGCCCGTGCGGTCGGCAATATCTTTGAGAATCATCGGGCGCAGTTTGCTACGGTCACCATCCTTGAAGTAGTCGCGCTGATAGTCTAGGATGGTCTGCATAGTGCGCATAAGGGTATCGTGGCGCTGCTTGATGGCCGACATAAACCACTTTGCCGAGTCTATCTTATTCTTTATAAACTGTATCGCCTCCTTGTCGCTTTCGCTCTTCTCGCCCTTGGAGTGCGCCATATCGCGAATCATATCGACATAGTGGCGATTGAGGCGAAGTTCAGGGATATTGTACGAGTTGAGCGAGAGGTCGAACTGCCCATCGTGATAGTCTAGCAGGAAGTCGGGGATGATATATGGAGCAGCCTCTACTCCACCCTCTGAGAAGAGATTTCCCGGCTTCGGCGAGAGGTGCTGAATCTCCTGCACTGCGGCACGAAACTCCTCCTCCGACACCGCAAGGCGCGAAATTAGGCGCTCGTAGTGTTTCTTGACAAACTCCTCGAAATGTTCCTCGAGGATGCGATGCGCCAACTCCTTCTCGGGCGTATCGAGCGGCTGCGCCTCCATCTGCAGCAGTAGCGACTCGCGTAGGTCTCGCGCACCAACACCCACAGGCTCGAGACGATGAATTATCGAGAGAAGATACTCCAACTCGTCGGTCGAAGTCTCGATGCCAAGCGAGAAGGCTATATCATCACTTAGCGACTCGAGGTCACGACGAAGGTAGCCATCACCATCGATACTACCAACCAAGAATATGGCCAGCTGACGCTCTATATCCGAAAGGTTGCGGTAGCCAAGCTGCTCGACAAGCGACTCCTGCAACGAACGGCCACCCGAAATCTGGATATTGCGTGGCTGGTCATCCTTAGAATAGTGGTTCAAACGACTCTTGTAGGAGGGAGTATCATCCTCGCGCAGATACTCCTCGACCGATATTTGCTGAGGCTCCTCCTCGCTCTCGGCGGAGTGCTCCTCCTCGAGAACGACATTCTCCTCTATCTCCTCCTTTATGCGCTGTTCGAGCATAACGGTAGGCAGCTCCAGAAGCTTAATCATCTGGATCTGCTGTGGCGAGAGTTTCTGCTGCTGCAAGAGCAGTTGTGCATTTGATAATCTCATAGCAGTAATGTAGTAGACTGCAACAAATTACCGGTTTCTTTATTTAAGTAAAACAGAGCCTATGGTAGCCATAGACTCTGTTTTGGCTTTTAGCCATTAGCCCTTAGCCATTAGCTATTTTGCAATTCAAATTTCAAAATTCAAAATTCAGAATTCAGAATGCAAAATTCAAAATTTTTCTTTCTATATCCCGACCAAAATCGGAGATGATTGAACTATTTTTGTGTCAAGCGAGGAGGCGAAAGCGGAGCATACTAAAAGGTATGTGAGCATTTTGGCGTCCGACGCACTCGTGCAAAGTTCTACACTCAGAACAATTTTCACATCTCCTCGAAAATTGCTTATGACGAGATTATCACAACAATTTTCCACAACCAAAATCGGAGATGATTAGATTATTTTTGTGCGAGACAAGGTAGCAAGAGCGGAGCATACTTTGGCGTATGTGAGCATCTTGCTGTCCGCAGTTTCGTGCAAAAAGAACTAATCAGAACGATTTTTAGAACTCGGCGTTCTTTGGAGTTCGAGGGAACGGAATCACATCACGAATATTGCTCATACCTGTTACGAAGAGCAAGAGACGCTCGAAGCCGAGTCCGAAGCCCGAGTGAGGTGCAGAACCCCAACGGCGTGTGTCGAGGTACCACCACATATCCTTCTCAGGGATGCCGAGCTCCTGAATACGTGCAGAGAGCTTGCCATAGTCGGCCTCACGCTCCGAACCACCTATAATCTCGCCGATTTTTGGGAAGAGAACATCCATAGCACGAACGGTCTTGCCGTCCTCGTTCTGCTTCATATAGAATGCCTTGATATCCTTTGGATAGTTGATGAGAATCACAGGCTTCTTGAAGTGCTCCTCTACGAGGTAACGCTCGTGCTCCGACTGAAGGTCGCAACCCCACTCACAAGGGAACTCGAACTTCTTGCCCGAAGCCTTCAAAATCTCGATACCCTGAGTGTAGTCGAGGCGTACGAAGTCGTTTGCGAGAACGAAGTTGAGACGCTCGAGCAAATCATTGTCCCACATCTTGTTCATAAACTCGAGATCCTCCTTGCAGTTCTCCAAAGCGTAGCGGATAAGGTACTTGAGGAAGTCCTCAGCCATCTCCATATTGTCCTGAAGGTCGTAGAATGCAACCTCTGGCTCAATCATCCAGAACTCTGCCAAGTGACGTGGAGTGTTCGAGTTCTCGGCACGGAAAGTAGGGCCGAAGGTGTAGATCTGACCCATAGACAACGCACCAAGCTCACCCTCTAGCTGACCCGATACAGTGAGGCTACAAGGCTTGCCGAAGAAGTCCTGTGCGAAGTCGATTGCACCCTCCTCGGTACGAGGGAGGTTATTCAAGTCCATAGTTGTAACCTGGAACATCTCGCCTGCACCCTCGCAGTCCGAAGCTGTGATGAGTGGAGTATGCAAGTAGTAGAAGCCCTTATCGTTGAAGTACTTGTGGATTGCGAACGCCATAGCGTGGCGGATACGCAAGATTGCACCGAAGGTGTTGGTACGAGGGCGAAGGTATGCGATGTCGCGGAGGAACTCCAACGAGTGGCCCTTCTTCTGCAATGGATAGGTTGCAGGGTCGGCAGTGCCATAAACCTCGATAGCATCGGCCTGAACCTCCACGCCCTGACCTGCGCCGAGCGACTCTACGAGAGTACCCTCAACAGCCACACAAGCACCTGTGGTGATAGGCTTCAAATCCTCCTCCGAAATCTTCGCGAGGTCGGCTACAATCTGGATGTTCGCAACACACGAGCCATCGTTCAATGCCAAGAAGGCAACATTTTTGTTTCCGCGCTTTGTACGCACCCAACCCTTAACGGTAACCTTTGTTCCGTAGTCGGTTGACTTAAGTAATTGTGCAATTCTCATAATTTTATGTCGTATTTTTTGTTTATTTTCCTTCTAACTCGCAAAGATAGCGATTTTTTCGGGATAATATATTTTTTCGTAAGAAAAAAGAGTAGAATAACATTAAATGACATTGAATGGCAGTCGCTCCCGTTGGTCGCTGAATGGCATTGAATGACAAAAGCCGACTTGTTATTAAGCAATCTTCAATTGCGCTGTTATTCATTGCCATTAAGGGCGCAGCCCGAATGCCATTAAATGCCATCGAATTTTGTCGGCCAAAAAGAGGAATTTTCTATCCGACGATTCGTGCAAAATTTGCCAATCAGAACGATTTTTTATATCTTTGCGGTATGACAGCACAAGAACACAACAAAATCATCGACCTCATCAAGCGCGAGGTAGTGCTTTCGATAGGTTGCACAGAGCCTATGGCAGTGTCGCTCTGCGTGGCTAAGGCTTGCGAAACACTCGGCACTGCGCCACAAAAAATTGCGGTGGGTCTGAGTGCGAACATCTTCAAAAATGCTATGGGCGTGGGCATTCCGAATAGCGGAATGACAGGTCTGCCAATAGCAGTTGCCCTGGGTGCCGTAGCGGGTCACTCGGAGTATGGATTGGAGGTATTACGCGATGTAGAAAAGGAGAATGTAGAGCGAGCAAAAGTTCTCCTCGACGAGGTTAAGCCTTCGATTTTCGTGACCAACGAGAGCGACGATATTCTCTTTATAAAGGTGGTTGTCGAGGCTGGCGAGGATAGTGCCGAGGTGGTAATCTCGGGTACTCACACCAACTTCTCGTCGATTCGTCGCAATGGCGTGGATATAGCCTCGAGCAAGGCCGAGAAGAGCGAGGTCGTAGAGAGCGAGGAGCTAGAACTTTCGTTGAGCAAAGTCTACGAATTTGCCACCGAGGTACCACTCGAGAAGATTGAGTTCATTGGCGAAACTGCCGAAAAGAATGTTGCAGCAGCCGAATTCTCGTTTACGGGCAACTATGGCCACGGCTTGGGCGCAATGCTCCATAGCGGCGTGGCAAAAAACATCTTTGGAGATACCCTATTTACCAATATTTTAGCCCACACGAGCGGTGCTTGCGATGCTCGTATGAGTGGCGCAATGGTACCAGTAATGAGCAACTCGGGCAGTGGCAATCAGGGTATTTCGGCAACCGTTCCGGTGGCTATCTTTGCTCGTACAAATGGCGTAGACCACGAGAAGACTCTGCGCGCCTTGATATTGAGTCACCTCACCGTAATCTACATTAAGCAGAGCCTCGGCCGCTTATCGGCACTATGTGGTTGTGTGGTTGCAGCGACAGGCTCGGCGTGCGGTATCACCTACCTTATGGGCGGAGGCTTCGACGAGGTGTCGGGCGCAGTTAAGAATATGGTTGCCAACCTCACGGGTATGATTTGCGACGGCGCGAAGCCATCGTGCTCGCTCAAGGTTACAAGCGGTGTGGCGACAGCCGTACTTTCGGCGACGCTCGCTATGAATCAGAGGGTTACAACCTCACTGGAGGGAATCATCGAGAACGATGTAGACAACTGCATACGCAACCTCACCTCGATAGGTCGCAACGGAATGAGCGAAACAGACGCATTGATTCTTAAAATAATGACATCAAAAAAGTAGTTGAGAAATCAACTACTTTTTTGATGTCTAGTATATTCCTTTTTACTCTTCCAAAAATCGTAAATGGTGGTGGAAATTTTGTGCGAAGCTAGGCGATAAATCCGCAGCATAGTAAACCTATGTGAGGAATTTAGCGTCCGACGATTCGTGCAAAATTTACCCGCCAGAACGATTTTTTACTCGAAGATGTTAAATCTGCGAAGCTTAGGATTTCTGCGGTCGAGCAAGAGACCTTCGAGCAAAAGAAGAGCGATAGCTATCCATAGCACCCAATAGAATCCTTCGTCGTACTCCTCGAACTCGAGAGCGGTGCTATTTTTATCCATCTTGGCAATCTCATCCACAATCTCCGAAAGACCAAATTCGGCATTTGTGGCGCGGACATAACCGCCATTTCCTGCGGCTACAATCTGTTGCAAGAGTTGCTCGTTCAGGCACGAAACAACCATCTCACCCCTCTCATCCTTGATAAATTCGCCGTCAATCTTTATAGGCTTACCCTCGGGCGAGCCAATACCTATAGCAAAGATGCGTATACCCTGTCGGCCAGCTCGCTCGGCAGCCGCCAAAGCGTCGCTATCGTGGGCCTCGCCATCGGTGATGAGTATCATTGCTCGGCTTGCACCTTCGCGTTGCGAGAAGGAAAGTGATGCCAAATCTATAGCATCCGAAAGGTCTGTACCCTGCACCTCGACCAACGACGGAGAGAGTCGCTTGGTGAAGTTGCGCGCCATACGATAGTCCGAAGTGATTGGTAGCTGGACCTTAGCCTCGCCAGCAAAGATCACAACGCCCACCCTATCCTGCTGCAACTGCGAGAAGAGTTTATCTATAGCGTATCGCGTGCGCGCAAGGCGATTCGGAGTGATATCCTCGGCCAACATCGAGTTCGAGACATCGACCACAAACATCATCTCGATGCTCTCGCTCTTCTCCTCTACGAGCTTGGTACCAAACTGAGGTCGAGCAGCTGCAAAAACTGCTGCTACATAGGCGAGTACAAAGAGTGCAAATTTCACATATATACGCCACGACGACACATCGCGCAGTAGCGCACGCACAGTCTCGACATTTCCGAAACGACGCAAGCTACGCTTACGCAAGTGAAGGACCACCACAAATAGCGCGACCATCACCGGCACCACAACAAGGAGCCACAACAACTGCGGATTGGCAAAGCGGAACATTACGGTATGCGTTTTAGAACTATATATTTAACTAAGAATTCACCCACGAGCAAGCCCAACGCCACCAGGAGGTAGATCAAAAACTCCTCGTTGATGCGCATGGTTTCGAACATCTCAATCTTCGACTTCTCCATCTTGTTAATCTGCTCGTAGACACCCTCCAACGAGGTTTTATCGGTTGCGCGGAAGTACTTTCCGCCTGTCATCTTGGCAATGTCGCCAAGCAGAGTCTCGTCAATCTCGACCTTTGTCGTAACCACATCAATCAGTCGACCATACTGGTCGAACATCGGATATGGAGCATTGCCATTACGGCCCACGCCTATGGTATAGACCTTGATACCCATATCCCTGGCAATCTCGGCCACTGTCATAGGGGTAACATGGCCGCTATTGTTCACACCATCGGTGAGCAAAATCACAACCTTGCTCTTAGCATCGCTCTCGCGCAGACGATTTACCGCCGTAGCCAAGCCGTTACCTATGGCTGTACCATCCTCGATAACGCCACATCTGAGACGACCCAACAAGGTCTGCAACGACGCGCGGTCGGTGGTGAGAGGCGACTGTGTGTAGGCTTCACCAGCGAATACCACAAGTCCAACTCTATCGCTCTTGCGGTGGGCAACAAACTGCGTTGCCACCTCCTTGGATGCGGTAATACGGTCGGGATTGAAGTCGCGCGCAAGCATCGAGGTCGAGACATCCATCGCCAAGACAATGTCGATACCCTCGGTCTCGGTTTTAACATTATGCTCTATGGTTTGAGGTCGTGCACACGCCACTATCAACAACACCAGCGCGCCAACACGAAGCACTGCAGGCAGATGTTGCAAGTAGTATCGGAATGTGCGCGGAGCCTTGCGCAACGAGTCGGTCGAAGAGATTACAATGGTTGCACCACCCTGCAACGAGCGCCATACATAGTATGCCACCCATAGCGGAACTACCACTAACAACCACAATATTTTAGGATTTGCAAACTCCATAATCTATCTCTCCTACCAGTTCTTACCTCCACGAATCAGCACTCCGGTCTTCTCTTTTAGTTTATCCTGAGTCTTATCCTCCTCGGCCTGTATAGCCTGCAAGAGGGCCTCCTGCTGCTTAGGCGAGATGGAGCTCTTAGGCTGCTCACCGCCTTGACCATCCTTTTGCTTGTCGTCTTGCTTATCGTTCTGCTTGTCGTCTTGCTTGTCCGACTGAGGCTGTTGCTGATCCTTATTGTCCTTATTATCTTGGTTATTCTCTTTATCCTGGTTCTTATCCTGATTCTGCTGCTGGTCTTGATTCTTATCTTGATTTTGCTGCTGATCCTGATTTTGTTGCTGGTTTTGGTTTTGCTGTTGGTCTTGATTCTGCTGCTGTTGTTGCTGTTGTTGCTGTTGTTGCTCCTGCTGCTGAATCAATCTCTTGGTAAAGGCATAGTTAAACTTTGCATCCTGGTCGTTGGGATTGCAACGCATAGCCTTACGATACGACGACAACGCCTCCTTATACTTCTTTTGAGCAAACTGCACATTTCCAAGGTTATACGAGAGTTCTCCTCGTTCAAACTCTGTACGAGTGGAATCTTGCACCATCAGCGAGAGCAACGAGTCGGCCTTCTCGTACTGCTTGTCGCGGTAGAGAGCCGATGCCAAGTCGTATTTCGCCTCGAACGAGGTTGGGGCATGCGTCAAAGCCTCGCGGTAGGACTTGATACTATTCTGATACTCGCCCTTTTCGTATTGACGATTACCCTGACGTACCAAACCGCGCTCCTTCATCCACTGCGCCGAGGCCTCGCCATCAACCACGAAGAGCAACACCACAAGAGCCAAATATTTCACTACCTTTCTCATTGCGCCTTCTCCTTTCTATTTTTGGTTGGCTCGTCCTCCTCATCCTCCGTAACCTCAACAGGCTTGGTGTTCTCCACGAAGTAGTAGGCTCTATCGAATGCAAGTTCGTTCTCGGATGCCTCTGGCTCTGCCTTGGCAAACTTCACAAGGTCGGCGTCGTTCAATATGGCAAGCAGACTCATCTCGTCCTTCTGCTCGAGTTCGAGCTTGCGCAACGACTGCACAATCTCGTGCGTGGTCATCTCCATAGCATTCACGCCAAAACGACCCATAAGATATGTACGCAGAATATCGCTCAAGCCCGAATAATACTCTTTGTACTTATTGCTCTGCCACAACTTCTCGTCACGCAACTTCTCGAGTGCCGCAATGGCCACAATGTGCGGTGGGTCTGCTGGAGCAGGCTTGAAAAGGTCTGAGAAACTCTTTCCGCGCTTACGCAAATAGAGGTACAAAACGGTGATTATAAGTGCCAAAAGCACCAACACGCCCAAGCCTATAGCTATATATCCGATATGCTCTTTGATATGCCATGGTAGAGTCTTCTGCGGCTTCAAATCGCGCACCGTAGGGGTCTTTGTGGTGTCGATTTGGAAGGTCTTCACCACAAGCGTATTCTCTACCTCGCCTACGAGCGTATCCTGCACATTCTTGTCGATATAGAACACCGAAGGTTTTCCCATATGGTAGATACCCTCGTCGTAGACAACCATATCGTAACGCTTACGCAGCAACACTCGGCGTCCATTGCGCGAAACGGTATCTACAGCGTGGCTACGCAAAATCTCTATGCTTGGCTCGGCCATTTGCGGACCGTCGCTCGGGTGGAAGGTTAACTCTGGAAATGCCACCTCCTGCATCAGATCCTTCTCGACATCTATGGTGAGGGATACCCTATCGCCAATCATCACCGTATCGGCCGAAATCTGCGCAGTGATGGTCGGAGGCACCACCTGTGCCACCGTCACCTGCATAGCCAGCAGAGCCAACACGCTCATCACTATGTAGCGTAGAGCCTTCATCGTTTCTTAAATAGTTTTATAAGTTCGTTAACGTAGTCGGCGTCGGTCGATATGTCGGCCACGTCTATACGGTTGTGAAGCAATAGGTCTCGAGTTCGAGCCTCGCGCTCGGCCTGAGCCACGGCGTAGTGGTTACGCACCGCACGCGATGCTGTATCTACCCACACCTTGCGACCGGTCTCGGCATCTTGTAGCTCCACAATGCCAACATTCGGCATCTCCTTCTCGCGCGGGTCCGAAACCTTCAACGCTATAATGTCGTGTCGCGACGAAGCAATCTTTAGAGCATCGCGGAGTGCCTCGTCATCGCGTTTCGAGTTCATAAAGTCGGAGAGAAGAAAAGCCGTGCAACGCTTCTTGTTCACACCTGTAAGGTAGCGCACCGCCTCCGAAATGGCTGTACCATTCGACTCGGGCACAAAGCCTACCAACTCGCGGATGATGGCGAGAATGTGGCTACGCCCCTTCTTCGGCGGGATAAACTTCTCCACCTTATCCGAGAAGAATATGCAACCCACCTTGTCGCCCGTCTGCGCTGCCGAAAAGGCGAGAACGGCGGCCAACTCGGTGATTACATTCTTCTTGAGGAGGTCGGTAGTACCAAACATTCGCGAACCGCTAACATCGACCATAAGCATCATTGTCAGCTCGCGCTCCTCCTCGTAGACCTTTATATGTGGTTTGCACGAACGAGCCGTAACGTTCCAATCGATATCGCGCACGTCGTCGCCTATGCGATACTCGCGTACCTCGGCAAAGGACATACCACGCCCCTTGAATGCCGTATGATACTTTCCTGCGAATATCTCATTCGACAAACCTCGTGTCTTAATCTCGATTTTTCGGACACGCTTCAGGATATCGTTCTCGGTCTGCTCCATTAAGGAACTATTACGTTGTTCAAAATCTCGGTGATAATCTCCTCCGAGGTGATATTCTCAGCCTCGGCCTCGTAGGTCAAGCCAATACGGTGACGCAATACATCGTGACATACAGCACGTACATCCTCTGGAATAACATATCCGCGACGACGGATGAAGGCGTAGGCACGCGCAGCCTTAGCCAACGAGATGCTTGCACGTGGCGAACCTCCGTAGGCGATGAGCGATTGCAATCTCTCGAGGTTGTATGCCGCAGGCTCGCGTGTAGCGAAGATGATATCTACGATATACTTCTCGATTTTCTCGTCCATATATACATCCTCGACCACCTTACGCGCCTTGACGATATCCTCGGGCTGAATAACCTTGTTAGGCTCGGGCATACCCGCACCCGAAAGGTTCATGCGCACAATCTCACGCTCCTCCTCGCGCTTCGGATACGAAATCTTAGCCTTCAACATAAAACGGTCGACCTGCGCCTCTGGCAACGGATAGGTACCCTCCTGCTCGAGTGGATTCTGGGTTGCCAACACAAGGAATGGCTCGGGCAACTTGTAGGTATTGTCGCCGATGGTTACCTGACGCTCCTGCATAGCCTCCAAGAGTGCCGACTGCACCTTTGCTGGCGAACGGTTCACCTCATCGGCCAATACGAAGTTGGCAAATACGGGACCCTTCTTAACTGAGAACTCCTCCGACTTCTGCGAGTAGATCAAGGTACCAACAATGTCGGCAGGAAGCAAGTCGGGCGTAAACTGAATACGCGAGAAATCGGCATCGACAGCCTTTGCGAGGGTTGTGATAGCCAAAGTCTTTGCCAAACCTGGCACACCCTCCAACAAGATGTGACCATTGGACAACAAGCCAATCAAAAGCGTATCTACAAGGTGCTGCTGACCCACAATCACCTTGCCCATCTCGGCACGCAATGTATCCACAAAGAGGCTCTCGCGCTCGATGCGCTCGTTCAACTCTTTGATATTGATAATATCACTCATATCTCTTTGATGTTTGTTTTCGTTCTTATGCTAAACGCAATATTCTCGGTTTTATTGTGCCATCTCATCCTGCTCCTTGCGCAAACGAAGGAAGCAGTGACGACATACAGGCTCGTAGGTATCCTTCTCGCCGAGCATCACAAGCTTCTCGCTCTTGGCCAAGCGGTGCGAATGCTGTGCAGGATTTCCGCAATGTACGCAAATTGCGTGCACCTTATCGACATACTCGGCAATAGCCATCAAGGCCGGCATAGGTCCAAACGGCTTGCCAAGGAAGTCCATATCCAAGCCGGCAACGATCACTCGCACGCCACGATTTGCCAACTCGCGACAAACATCTATGATGCACTCATCGAAGAACTGCGCCTCGTCGATACCCACAACATCCACATCCGACGACATCAACAAAATCTGCTGTGCCGACTCCACGGGCGTGGAACGTATTGTTGAGTGGTTGTGCGACACCACCTCATCCTCCGAATAGCGAACATCTATCTGTGGCTTGAAAATCTCTACGCGCTGATGCGCAAACTCGGCACGACGGAGGCGACGAATCAACTCCTCGGTCTTACCCGAGAACATCGAACCACAAACCACCTCAATCCAGCCTTTCTGTGTACAATTTTCCAAAAACATTGTCTATGCGTTTTATTTTTTTGCAAAAATAAGTAAATAATTGATAATTGGCAAATGACTCGATAGATTTAAGTAGGTTACCCCATTAAGCTCGCTTGCAAGTACCCCCATTTCCCCCATAAGCACCACAGGTGCGCCCCAATCAAGGGCTAAAGCCCGCCCCCACAGAAAAACCACGAAAGAGTCTTATCCCCCACCCACTCAAGAATCGATTCTTTTTTGTACTATTTTTGCACCATATCAAAAAAAATAACTACTTTTGTAAAAAATAATATTCATTTTGTATGAAAAAAGTAATCGTTATAGGTAGCTCGAATACCGACATGGTAGTATGCTCGGAGCATCTACCACGTCCGGGAGAGACTGTGCTCGGAGGCGACTTTATGATGGCCGGAGGAGGCAAAGGTGCCAACCAGGCCGTGGCCGTGGCCAAGATGGGCCACCCCGTGATTTTCGCAGCCGCTTTGGGCAAGGATATCTTTGGCGATGAGGCAGTTGTGCGCTACAAGGAGTATGGCATCGACACCACCTACATCGTACGCAAAGACACCCCATCGGGCGTGGCGTTGATATTGGTGGATTCGAATGCACAGAACTCCATTTCGGTAGCTCTCGGAGCCAACAACGAGCTCTCGTTGGAGGATGTTATGCCGGCTCTCGACACCATCGAGGAGGGCGATATCGTATTGTTGCAGCTCGAGATTCCGATTGCAACGGTCGAGTCGACTATCGCTGTGGCAGCCGAGAAGGGCGCACGCGTGATTTTGAACCCTGCACCTGCCGCTAAGGTTAGTGCCGAGGCGCTCTCGAAGCTCTACCTCATCACACCAAACCAAACCGAGGCCGAACTTCTCACAGGCATCGAGGTAGTAGACGAGGCTTCGGCCGTGAAGGCTGCCGAGGAGCTCTGCAAGTTGGGCGTGAAGAAGGTGGTTATCACCTTGGGTAGCGACGGAGCAATGCTCTACGAGGATGGCAAGGCCGAGACAATCCCTGCTCACAAGGTAAATGCCGTAGACACAACCGCTGCGGGCGATGTCTACAATGGTGCTATGTGTGCCGCATTGGCCGAGGGTATGGCTCTTGTCGAGGCACTACGCTTTGCTACCAAGGCATCGGCCATCTCGGTATCGCGTGCGGGCGCACAACCTTCGATTCCTTCGCGCGAAGAGGTTGACAATTTCTAGAAATCTTAATTTAAAAATAGTATTATGTTTATCATTAGCAATTACACATTAGCAGTTGTATTCTGCTTCATTACAATGTTGTGCTGGGGTTCGTGGGGTAACACCCAGAAACTTGCCGGCAAGACTTGGCGTTACGAGCTCTTCTACTGGGACTATGTCATCGGTATGGTGCTCTTCTCGCTCTTGTTGGGCTTCACTATGGGTAGCACAGGCGAGCCTATCGGCGGTCGCTCACTCTCGTTCGTCGACAACCTCAAGGATGCCGACCTTCAGAGCATTGGTTGGGTAGTCCTCGGTGGCGTTATCTTCAACCTCTCGAACATCCTTCTCTCGGCTTCGACCTCGTTGGCTGGTATGTCGGTGGCATTCCCTCTCGGTTGCGGTTTGGCACTCGTTTTGGGCGTTATCAACACCTATCTCACCGAGGCTAAGGGTAACCCTTGGTTGCTCGGCTTGGGCGTGTTGCTCATCGTTATAGCAGTAGTTTGCAATGGTCTTGCTGCAGGTCGCTTGTCGAAGGGCGGCGAGAGCAATCAGAATAGCAAGAAGGGCATCATCCTCGCCATCATCGCAGGAGTCTTGATGTCTACATTCTTCGCATTCGTAGTTAAGGGTATGGCAAAGCTCGACGACCTCACATCTACCAACCCTGCAGAGTACGTTCACTCTCTCGGTAAGCTCACCCCATACTCGGCAATCTTTGTCTTCTCGCTTGGCGTTCTCGTTTCGAACTTCATCTTCAACACCTTTGTTATGAAGAAGCCATTCGTAGGCGAGCCAGTATCGTACAAGCAGTACTTCAAGGGCCGCTTCTCGACCCACCTCGTAGGTATCCTCGGTGGCGCAATCTGGTGCCTTGGTACAGCATTCTCGTATATCGCTGCAGGTAAGGCTGGTGCAGCTGTTTCGTATGCACTCGGTCAGGGCGCACCAATGATTGCAGCATTCTGGGGTGTATTCATCTGGAAGGAGTTCAAGGGTGCCGACAAGAAGACCAATCAGTTGCTTGCCCTTATGTTCGTGCTCTTTATCGCGGGCTTGGCAACCATCGTTGTTGCGGGTAAGTAATCTACCTACACCCAATAAATATAGAGGTAACTTTGCGGTTGCCTCTATATTTTTTGTATATTTGTGCATTGAAATTGGCGAATACTATGCACCAAAACGATATAATTGTAGCACCGGCAACGGCCCTTGGAGGAGCTATCGCCGTTATCCGATTGAGTGGCGAAGGCTCGATAGCACTCTGCGACACCCTCTTCAAGGGGCGCAAAACGCTTGCTGAGGCCGTCTCGCACACCATCCACTACGGCACCATCTGCGATGGAGAGCGAGTCGTGGACGATGTTGTGGTTGCAATTTTTCGTGCGCCACACTCCTACACAGGCGAAGAGTCGGTCGAGATTTCGATTCACGGCTCACGCTATATCGCATCGGAGATCATACGTTTGTTGTGCAATGGTGGCGCACGCATGGCCGAGGCTGGCGAGTTTTCGCAACGCGCCTTGGCGGCAGGTCGCATAGACCTCTCACAGGCCGAAGCGGTGGCCGACCTCATCGCTGCCGAGTCGCGCGCAGCACACGCAGTGGCAGCTACGCAGATGCGTGGTGGCTACTCCACCCTGCTCGACTCGTTGCGCGAGGAGCTGCTTACCGTAACCTCACTGCTCGAACTCGAACTCGACTTCGGCGAAGAGGATGTGGAGTTTGCCGACCGCGAGCGATTGGAACATATGCTCGAGAATACCGATGGCGTGGTGACACGCCTTATGGAGTCGTTCCGCGTGGGAAATGCCATCCGCGAGGGCGTGGCTGTGGCTATCGTGGGCCGTCCGAACGTCGGTAAGAGCACACTACTTAATCGCCTTGTGGGTGACGATAGAGCTATGGTGTCGGATATTGCGGGCACCACGCGCGATACTATCGAGGAGAGCGTCGTGATTGACGATATCCGCTTCCGCTTTGTCGATACAGCGGGCTTGCACGACACGGACGATAAACTCGAGCAGATGGGCATCGAACGTACCGAGCGAGCTATCCGCCAGGCACAAATTGTGCTCTATATGACCGAACCTTCGCAACACGATTTGGAGTTGCCTATGCTCTCCGCTGGGCAGACATTATTGATTGTTGTCAATAAGATAGATACTTCGTCTGCGCGAGATATTGAGGATGCAATCTATATCTCGGCACGCGAGGGCGCTGGCATTGATAATCTGCGCCAAGCACTTCGCGCAACGGTCGATACCGAGGGCCTGTATAGGGGCGAGGTTGTGGTGTCGAATATGCGCCACTTCGAGGCCCTAAGCCGCGCCCACAACCACCTTGGCGAGGCTCTGAATGCCCTTCACAATGGCATCTCGGAGGAGCTCTTGGCCGAAGATATCCGCTCGGCAATCACCGCCCTTGCCGAAATCACCGGCCGCATCACCTCCGACGACATCCTCCGCAACATCTTCTCCCACTTCTGCATCGGGAAGTAACTAACGCCCTCTAATGCTCACTAACAAACGCTAACGCCTACAAATAGCAACAGAAATTCCTACAAAAATAGACGAATAAATCCCGAAAGTTAGACTCGACTTTCGGGATTTTTATATGCTTTAATCTCTTTAACAAAAATATCTCGCCAAGTTTGCAATGGAGTGCAATGAGGCGCAATGGAGTGCAACGAGCTGCAATAAAATGGTGAAGAGAATTGTACTTTCTATTTAGAAGGTGTTGGTTGTCGGGAGCAAGAGTCGTTCATAACTTTTTTTGAACTTACCGGGGGATATGTAGGTGTAGGCGAGCATAGACATAGGGAGAATAATATCTGCTATTACTTTCTGATATCTTTCCATCTGAACGCTTTAATAGGATAATCATTTGATGTTCTATTTGGAATAACGATATGTAATATATCTCCGCCAACTAGCTGAAGAACTGTTTGTGTTTCAGGTCTCTTATATTCGAACATATATATGGCAGATATTGCATTGCTTATGTCGAGCTCAGTTTGTGTCCGACTGATCAATCTATACTCATTTTCTCCCTTCCACTCTTGTGTCTTTTGGAAGAAGAAATAGTCAATATGTGTATCTATGAAATTTAGAACATCATCTTCCTTTTTAAGTGTAGGGGCATTTATTTCAATAGAATAATCAACTTTATTCTTTATAATAGTTTGGTCTAAAAGATTTAACTTGTCAGAATCCAACTCTATACAAACACCATTGCCTTTATCGCCATAATGCCCCCACATCATACTTGACATAAAGCCTTTTATTACTTTAGAATAATCTGATAACAAACTAATCTGCCTATAACTCGCAAGTTGATTATCCAATTTGTTTAACTGATTTTTTGATTCATTGGAGAGATCAGATATTTTGACAAACTTAGACTTTTCCAACCGATCATTAACATTGTAGAACGGTTGAAATAGCAATGTTTTCGTGTGCCAAATCTTTAAAAAAGTATTAAATGAGGTATAATGGTATAACTTCATATTGTTTACTTAAAAACCATTTAGAAATCGTAAGGTTCGATGTAAGATTCATACATTCGCCAATTAGATGAATCTATGTACCCATCAGCTACCCAATCATACTGAGTGTAATCGCCGTAACTATTACGAGGTACATATATCTTCATCTTTGGATTAAAAGGGAAAGGACCGACTTTTGCCCCTGAATAATAGCAAATTGCAGGAGGTTCTATAGGTTTACAATATATACTTAACAAATTATCACAATACCTGAATGTTGTACCATCAATACGGGTTACCCCCTTCCCAATAGTTACTTCCGTTAAATTGCTGCAATAATTGAACGCATCATCACCAATCTCATAAACACTATCAGGAATCGTGATGTTTATCAAGCTCTTGCAACCGTCGAAGGCTCTCCATCCAATATAGGTAATACTATTGCCGAGTATTACATCTATCATACTATGGCATCCACAAAAAGCACGCTCTCCTATAAAACTAACACTATTTGGAATCAATATATTAGTTAAATTTTTACAACAATAGAATGCTTCAGCTCCAATAGATTTAACGTTTTTGCCAATAGTTGCTTCCATTAAATTGCTACAAAAGTAAAATGTTTCATTTCCCATATCTGTAACACTATTAGGAATAACTACACTCGTTATCTTTTCACAATATGCGAAGGCCCAATCTTTTATCTCTTCAACACCATCACCTATAGTTAGGGAAGTAATATTTTCGCAATCATAAAAAGCAGACTTTCCAATAGATTTAACACTATTAGGAATATGCACACTTGACAAATTTGAACACTGATAAAAAGCAACACCACCAATTGAAGTAATACGATCGTGAATGGATAAACTTTTGAAATTTTCACAATTACAAAATGTGTAGTCTTTAATCAGGGTGACATCTGATGGGATTTCCAAATCGACGATTTCGACCCCATTTAGATATAAACTCTTAGAGTTATGCAATGGGTTTGCTTCGTAGTTACCAAAGTTGATACTGCACCAAGCTGAGAGGTTATTTATATTCACTCGCTTCAGGCGGAAGCACCCAAAAAACGCATCGACACCTATTTCTGTAACACTTTCCGGAATGGTTATATCTGCTAAGTTCTGGCAGTTATAGAAAGCATCCTTTCCTATTGATGTTACCGTGTTGTCAAATACCAATGCTCCTTGCCCTGTTTCTCTATTTAAATCATAAAAAATTATCTCAGCATTGAACGCGGATGGCTTATATGGTCTTACTCCATTGTTATCTGATGATGCGTAATAAATAACATTGTTAGGGTTCTGAGCCTTCTGAGTAACAGTTATAATCTTCGATAAGTCGAAATCTGTATTTAAAATTATCACATTAGCAGAGCGCTCTTCGGCTTTTGCGTTTGTAACGGCTTTAATTTTTAAGCCATTATCGGATTTGCTGCAATATAGCCACTTTGCTTCTGTAAAAATAGAGTACTCAATACTGCTAGATATGTCAACTATTTTTTCTTCACCATTTGCAATAAAGTCAAGATTATAATTAGGAATGTTGATTTCAGGAACAAAGTTCTTTTGCATAACATACAACTCTGCTCTAATATCATATGTGCTATTAAAAATAGAAATTGCACCTTCTCTAATTTTATCAGTTTCGTTGCTTTCTACAACAAATATTAATGTTTTTGTATATGAAGAGCCACCTTTTGTTTTTATGTCAATCCAATCATTGTGGCTTTCAACCATCCATGAACAAGATGAAGCCACATCAACCATATACGTGTTATGGCTACATCCGACCTCAATGACTTGTTGCGATAACTCGATTTTATGTGTTTGTGTGTCACGGTTCTCTGTTTCAATATCATTTTGACAGGAAATGAATGCTAGGCAAATTAATATTATGAATAAATAACGATTCATATTTTTATATTTTAAAACTTTCTACAAAGTTAACAATTATTCTGATTCGGCGGTTTTGAAAATGCGAAAACTTACACTACCACACATACAAAAAA
>JAZLDJ010000091.1:0-1928 GCA_045614685.1 Alistipes sp.
AATCGACGGCACAACCGTAGGTACCACGACCGATGCTACAGGACACTACACACTCTATCACGCTCCTGTCGGCAAGTTGAAGGTTACAGTTTCGGCTATCGGCTACGCCAGCCAGACCAAGGAGGTAGAGGTCGAGTGTGGCTCGGACCTTCTCCTCAACTTCGAGACCCACGAAGAGCAGATTTCGCTCGACGCAGTGGTTGTATCGGCAAACCGCAACGCCACAAAGCGTAGCGAGGCTCCGTCGTTGGTAAATATCGTTGATTCTGACCTTTTGAACAAAGTTTCGGCTCCGACTTTGGCTGAGGGCTTGTCGTTCCAGCCTGGTGTGCGTGTCGAGAACTCGTGCCAGAACTGCGGTTTTGCACAGGTACGCATCAACGGTTTGTCGGGTCAGTATTCGCAAATTCTCATCAACTCTCGCCCTATATTCTCGGCTTTGGCAGGCGTTTACGGCTTGGAGCATATCCCTGCAAATATGGTGGAGCGCATCGAGGTTGTGCGTGGCGGTGGCTCGGCACTCTTCGGCTCGTCGGCTATCGGTGGGACAATCAATATCATCACCAAAGAGCCTCTGCGCAACTCGGGCGAGTTGGCGCACTCTTTAACCTCGATTGGTTTGACCGGCGCACTCGACAACAATACCACTCTCAACGCATCGCTCGTAACCGATGACCGCAAGGCGGGACTTACACTCTACGGTCAGAGCCGTATTCGTGACTCGTACGACCACCACCACGACGGTTTTGTCGAGATTCCTACCATCAAGTCGCAGACTATTGGTACATCGGCATATATCAAGACCAGCGCATATAGCAAGCTGACGCTCGACTACCATGTCACAAACGAGTATCGTCGTGGTGGTGACCGTCTCGACCTCCCTCCACACGAGGCTTTGATTGCCGAGACCACCGACCACCTTATCAATAGCGGAGGTCTCTCGTATGAGGGCACTTCGAGCGATTCACGCCACCGCTACAGCGTCTTCGCATCGGCACAGGCTACAAATCGCGAGAGCTACTATGGTGCAGGCAAGGACCCTAATGCATACGGTAAGACCGACGGCGTAACCGCAGTTACAGGTGCTCAGTACCTCTTCCGCACTCCGATTTTCGAACTTACAACGGGCGTGGAGTACAACTACGACTACCTCTTCGACAACCCTGTGGGTTATGTAAATTTGGGTTATGCCTCGATGCAGACCAAGCAACACATCCACAATGTGAGCGTCTTGGCACAAGGCGAGTTCAAGTTCGACAAGTGGGGCTTCCTCGTAGGTGGCCGTTTGGATAATTGGTACAACGCTTCGGCAAAGAAGTTCTTGTGCATCCCTTCGCCTCGTGTAACCTTACGTTACAACCCTACTCACAACATCAACCTCCGCGCAACATACGGCTCGGGCTTCCGTGCACCACAAGCATTCGACGAGGATTTACACATCCTTATCGTAGGTGGCGAGCGCACCCGCATCCGCTTGGCTGACGATTTGCACGAGGAGCGTTCACACTCGTTCACCGTTTCAGCCGATATGTACAAGACTTGGGGTCGTGTGCAAACCAACCTCCTCGTCGAGGGCTTCTGCACAATGCTCAATGGCGTGTTTGCTTTGCGTGAGACAGGTATCGTGGGTGAAGATGGTGCAACCATATACGAGCGATATAATGGTTCGGGCGCAAATGTTATGGGCTTTAATGTCGAAGGAAAGATTGCATACGCCCCTTGGGTGGAGGCATCAGCGGGCGTAACCGTGCAACGCAGTCGCTACAGCGAGCCTGAGTATTGGAGCGACGACGACACCGTTGAGCCAACTACAAATATGTTCCGCTCGCCAAATGTCTATGGCTACTTTACTGTAACAACCCAGCCACTCAAGAACTTCAAGATTGACCTCTCGGGTAACTATATGGGCAGAATGTATGTTGAGCACT
>JAZLDJ010000092.1:0-6529 GCA_045614685.1 Alistipes sp.
GTAGACCTCGCGCACACGCTCCTGAAGCGAGAGCGACTGTTCGTGGATGTCGGTAGCGCCATTGAGGTAGGTGCGGTCATCACCTTCGCGCTGCTCGGTCAGGCGACTCTTGGTAAACGAGAAAGGTACATCGAGGAAGAGCGACACATCGGGACGAGGAATCTTGTTCACCTCGTACTCGAGGTTGAGAATCCAATCGTTCAAGCGCAAACGAGCCTCCTTGTCGGCAATCTTGGCACACTGGTAGCCGATGTTCGAGTAGACATAGCGGTCGACAATCACCACCTTGCCCTCATCTTGCCACTTACGAATCTGCGGCGCCATATCGGCACGGTCACCTGCGTAGAGCAGAGCCACAACATAGGGGTCGACTTGGTCAATACCGCCAAGCTCACCTCGCAAAAAGCGAGCAATCAACTCGCCATAGATGGGTGCATCGAAGCGAGGAAAGTGGACATACTCACTCTCGATACCACGCTCGGCAAACATCTCGCGCAACTTCTTTATCTGGGTAGACTTTCCTGCTCCGTCAAGTCCTTCAAGAACGATAAACATAATTCAAAATTCAGAATGCAAAATGCAAAATTATTTTTCTTATTTCAACATTGTGACTGCTCGTTTAAGAGCCTTCACAAAGATATCGATATCTTCCTTATTCGTATAGAGCGCAATCGAGGCACGCACCACGCCATTGGTGCCATAGCGAGCCATAACGGGCTCGGCACAGTGGTGTCCGGTACGCACCGCCACACCTTGCTTGTCGAGAATCATACCGATATCGTAGTGGTCGCACCCCTCGACATTGAACGAGATGATAGGCGACTTATCCTTGGTAGTGCCATAGATACGCAGACCCTCAATCTTGAGCAGTTCGGCAGTAGCGTAGTCGAGCAACTCCCTTTCGTGAGCCTCAACCTCCTCCGCCGAGAGGCTCTGCAAGAACTTTATCGCCTCGGCCATACCGACAGCGCCAATAAAATTGGATGTTCCCGCCTCAAACTTCAGAGGCAGAGGGGCATAGGTGGTCTTTGCGAAGGTCACCTTGTCGACCATATCACCGCCACCCATATATGGAGGCATCTTGTCGAGCAGTTCGCGCTTGCCATACAACACACCTATACCCGTAGGACCATAGAGTTTGTGGCCCGAGAAGGCATAGAAGTCGCAGTCGAGAGCCTTGACATCTACCCCACCGTGCACAACACCCTGGCAGCCATCAACCACCACAACAGCACCCACCGAGTGGGCCTTTGCAATAATCTTTGCAAGATTTGGTCGAGTACCAAGCGTATTCGAAGCCTGTGTAACAGCCACCACCTTGGTACGCTCGTCGATGAGTGTATCGAGCGCATCGAGCTCCAACGCTCCGTTGTCATCTACGGGGATAACTCGCAACTCCGCACCCTTGCGCTCTGTAGCTAACTGCCACGGAACAATATTCGAGTGGTGCTCGATGTGGCTAACAACCACATTGTCGCCCTCATGCAAGAACTTATCGCAGTAGCTCGAAGCCACCAAGTTCAACGACATCGTAGCGCCCGAAGTGAATACAATCTCCTCGCGGCACTCTGCGCCCACAAACTGACACACAACCTCGCGAGCCTCCTCGTATTTGGCGGTCATCTCCTCCGAGAGAAGGTGCACACCACGATGGATATTGGCATTATCGTTCAGGAGCAACTCCTCCATCTTCTTCACCACGCACAGCGGTTTCTGCGCCGTAGCAGCGCTATCGAGGTATATCAGTTTGCGACCATACACCTCGCGCTCCAAGATTGGAAATTGCTCGCGTATTTTCTCTATTTCGAACATACTATTCGTTTAATCTCTTTTGCAACGCCTCGCAAAGCATCTCGGTAAGAGGCTCAATGTCACACTTTGCCACGACATCGCCCACGAAGCCCTCGAGCATCAATCGCTCGGCCTGCTCCTGCGGAATACCGCGCTGACGCATATAATATATCGCCTGCTCATCGAGCTGACCGACAGTTGAGCCGTGCGAACACTTCACATCGTCGGCATAGATCTCCAACTGCGGCTCCGACACCACACGACCACCGCCAAGCTCGATATTGCGGTTGAGCTGCTTGGCATCGGAGCGTTGTGCATCCTGAGCCACATAGACCAAACCCTTGAACTCGGCTACCGCCTTGCCCGAAGCTACACTCTTGATGGTGGAGTTGCTCTTGCAGTCGGCCACATTGTGGCGTGTAGTGAGCAACAACTGTGCGTGGTCGAAGCCTGTAGCCACCACCGCTGCATTCATCGTAAACGAAGAGTGCGGAGCGTTGAGCAGTGTCTCGTAGGAGGTATGCGCGCCGCTCAACATCACCGTAGTGGCGGTGCACTCGCTGCCCTCGGCCTGTTCAATCACCACCGAGGCATATTTTGCAGAGGCATAGACCTCTGTAAGCGACAGGCGAGCGTGAGGTGCAAGGCGGATGGTCAAGGTGCACTCCTTAGCATCGTCGTGCCACACCACAAGCGACACCGACTGCGAAGCCGACACCTCGATATCGCCCTTGCGAGGATTGCACACAACGAGAGGCAACGAGAGGTCGCTCTTGTCGTCTATGCGCTTACCCTTGAATGGGCGCAATACACCGTTATCGATTAATTTATTGATAGCCATCGCCTACTCCTTATAGTCGTTAATAAGCCAGTCGTAGCCCTCCTTCTCGAGCTTCAATGCCAACGACTTGTCGCCCGAGTAGATAATCTTACCCTTGTACAAGACGTGCACGAAGTCGGGCACGATATAGTCCAACAGACGCTGGTAGTGGGTAATCACCACGGTAGCGTTCTGCGGAGTGTGCAACTTGGTTACGCCCGTAGCCACAATACGCAATGCGTCGATATCGAGGCCCGAGTCGGTCTCGTCGAGGATTGCCAACTTCGGATCGAGCATCGCCATCTGGAAGATCTCGTTCTTCTTCTTTTCGCCACCCGAGAAGCCCTCGTTCACGGCACGAGCGGTCATCTTGGTATCCAACTCCACGACCTTAGCCTTCTCGCGCATCATCTTGAGGAACTCGGCTGCGGTGAGAGGCTCCTCACCACGCGACTTGCGCTGCTCGTTTACGGCAATCTTCATGAAGTTTGCCATCGTAACACCCGGAATCTCTACGGGATATTGGAAACCAAGGAATAAGCCCTTGCGAGCACGCTCCTCGATGGACATATCGCGCAAGTCCTCGCCCTCGAACGAGAGTTCGTCTGCCTCGACCGAGAACTTTTCGTTACCTGCAATCACCGATGCAAGGGTACTCTTGCCCGAGCCGTTAGGGCCCATTATGGCGTGTACCTCGCCAGCCTTAACCTCGAGGTTGATACCGCGAAGTATCTCTTTACCATCGACCGATGCGTGAAGATTTTTAATTTTAAGCATACTTTTTTTTGCTTTTAGCCATTGGCCATTAGCCATTAGCTTTTTATTATTTTTTTTACATTTACACTCTTTTCCTAAAATCGGAGGTGATTGAGGAAATTTTGTGCGTTGCGAGGCGACCAATGCGGAGCATACTTAAAGCGTATGTGAGCAATTTGGCGACCGACGCAAGGTGCAAAATTTACCAATCAGAACGATTTTTTAACCTACCGAGCCCTCAAGGCTAATCGAGAGCAACTTCTGAGCCTCTACAGCAAACTCCATAGGCAACTTCGCCAACACCTCGCGAGCATATCCGCCCACAATCAAGCCAACGGCATCCTCGGTCGAGAGTCCGCGCTGATTGCAGTAAAACAACTGCTCCTCCGAAATCTTCGAGGTTGTAGCCTCGTGCTCGAGCTGAGCCGACGAGTTGCGACAATCCACCACAGGGAAGGTGTGCGCTCCGCACTTATCACCAATGAGGAGCGAGTCGCACTGCGAGTAGTTACGGGCATTCTCGGCCTTTGGCATAACCTTCACAAGACCACGATATGCGTTCTGCGACCTTCCTGCCGAGATACCCTTCGACACAATTCGACTGCGAGTGTTGCGACCGATGTGTATCATCTTCGTACCCGTGTCGGCCTGCTGGAAGTTGTTGGTCATAGCCACCGAGTAGAACTCGCCCACCGAATTGTCGCCCATCAACACGCAACTTGGATATTTCCAAGTGATTGCCGAGCCTGTCTCGACCTGTGTCCAGAAGAGGTGGGCATTCTCCTTGCAGAGGCCTCGCTTGGTGACGAAGTTGTAGATACCGCCCTTACCCTCCTTATCGCCGGGATACCAATTCTGCACTGTCGAATACTTAACCTCGGCATCGCGCTCTACAACAATCTCCACAACTGCAGCGTGCAACTGATTCTCGTCACGCTGTGGTGCGGTGCAGCCCTCCAAGTAACTCACGTACGAGCCCTCGTCAGCAACAATCAAAGTGCGCTCGAACTGACCTGTACCCTGCGCATTGATGCGGAAGTAGGTCGAGAGTTCTACGGGGCAACGCACGCCCTTTGGGATATAGCAGAATGAGCCATCCGAAAAGACAGCCGTATTCAATGCTGCATAGAAGTTGTCGGCATACGGCACTACCGAGCCGAGGTACTTTTGTACCAACTCGGGATATTCGCGTATAGCCTCCGAGATTGGGCAGAAGATAATGCCTCGCTCGGCCAGCTCCTTTTGGAACGTGGTCTTCACCGATACAGAGTCCAACACGGCATCCACCGCCACACCTGCAAGCACCTTCTGCTCCTCCAATGGAATACCGAGTTTGTCGAAGGTCGCTTTGAGTTCGGGATCTACCTCGTCCATCGAAGAGAGCTGCTTCTTCTTTTTAGGGGCTGCGAAGTAGATAATGTCGTTGAAATCTATCTCTGGAATATCGAGATGTCCCCAAGTCGGGTGCTTGAGAGTGAGCCAGTGGCGGTAGGCCTTCAAGCGCAACTCGAGCATCCACTCGGGCTCCTCCTTCTTCGCCGAGATAAGGCGAATGACCCCCTCGTTCAAACCTTTTGGAATGAACTCGGTGTCTATATCGGAGGTGAAGCCATACTTGTAGTCGGACTCCTCGATTGTGGTTTTAATATCTATATTTTGCTCTTTCATTTCGTTCAAAAACTTTGTATCAAAGATACAATCGTGCAAATATAGTGAAAAAAGCGGAAAACGAAAAACTTTTTTTAGATGGCATTGAATGACATAGAATGGCAGTCGCTCCCTATGGTCGCTGAATGGCCGATTTTTTTTGTATTTTTCGAGATAAGTTGCTATATTTGTAGAACAATCACAAGATACGAAGACATATAGAAAGTATTTTCGATGCCCTCACAAGAGAATATGGAAGTTTCCAAGAGAGAGAGAAACGAATAGCATCCATTTCTTGTAAATAGTCGGAATTCAACCTCACACTTTCTTTGTTTAATATTAACTGCACAATCAAGGTTAGTGCACAAATAAACCAACAACTACTATGAACGATTTTTCTAAGAGAGAATCTTCACAAGAAGGAACAACAAGCAGAGTCCCGAAAGAGAAGAAGCTTAAGTTATTGCACAAAAAGGGCTTATACACGCTAGAAGTAGTCGATAGCACACAGGAATATGATGCTTACGAATACGACAAAGAGACCCAAACAACCACTTATTACCGATACGTATTTCCGGAAATATCAGACGAAGATTTCTTACAATTATCGTACGGTAAAAATATTGACCTCGGCATACCAAAGTGCACAAAAGAACTTATTCAGCGTACAAAAACGTTTTATCCGACACCAAAGCCTGAATCAGACACCAAACATCAGAATAAAACCAGATTTTACTTATTGGACTCTGGACCTAATATCAGTGCAAAAGGCCTTAGATCGATCGGAGTATGCTTTCTTATAATCGGCATATTAGGCGCAATTGGTTGTCTCGCGCTAGCCGCAATAAACGGTTCTCTACTCTACATCTTTGACGGCATCATCGTATTTATATCTTGTTTGGTAACTTGTCTAATTTTCAACACCATCGCTAATCTATCTAACAAAACCGATGAAATTATCAGCTATTTAATAAAGGAGCAGAAAAACAAACAATAGCAGATAGAGAATTTAATGAATTTAGGGAGTTTGGCGAATTTAGCGTTAAATTCCCTAATTTCTTTAATCTCACTAAAAAAAGCCAATGCTTTTTATTATCTTTGCGGCAGCGAAATGACAAAACAGATATGAAAAACTTACTTGATTTGATAAAGGAGCGTTACTCGGCTCGCGCATACAGCGACCGCAAAGTGGAGCAGGAGAAGATTGACTATATACTTGAGTGTGCGCCGCTTGCGCCTTCGGCTGTGAATTTCCAGCCATGGAAGTTCATCCTCGTGGAGAGCGAAGAGAAGCGCAAGGCCCTCCACGCAGGATATGCGCAGGAGTGGTTCCAGCAGGCGCCACTCTATATCGTAGTGTGTGGCGACCACTCGCAGTCGTGGACCCGCAAGAAGGATAGCCACGACCACGCCGACATCGACGCTGCAATCGCAGCAGAGCACATCTGCTTGGCAGCCACCGAGGTAGGACTCGGTTCGTGCTGGGTGTGCAACTTCCGCCCCGTAATCGTGAGC
>JAZLDJ010000093.1:0-3931 GCA_045614685.1 Alistipes sp.
TCGCCACCGTAGATAAACATCGCATACGAAACCGAAAGGAGAATACCCGATACGAAAGCCGGCATCTTGCGGTCGCCCTTAAAGAGTACGTCCGACATCCAACCTGCCACAACGGTACCGATGATTCCCAACCACGCGTTAATCGAGATGATTGTCGAAGCCTCCATCAGACTGTAGCCCTTAGTCTCCTGCATAAATAGCACGCCCCACGAGTTGAGCGAGTAGCGCGAGATATACATAAACGCCGAAGCGAGAGCCAAAATCCAAACCGCAGGGGTCTTTAATGCAATCTTTTGAGCGTCGCCTGCCGACTCCGACTTCTTTACCTCAACCTTCTCGCCGGTCAAAATCTCGATTGGTGGCAAGCCCTTGCTCTCAGGCGTATCGTGCAGCATAAAGATGATAATCAAAATGCCGATAACACCTGCTATGGCTGCTCCGAAGAAGCCCCACTGCCAACCAGCCAACGCTACGATAGAGCCCACAAAGATGAACGAAAGACCTTCGCCGAGGTTGTGGCTCGCCGAGAAGAAGCCGTAGAATGTACCACGACGCGAGAGTGGGAACCAACGCGACAATGCGATAATTGCCGGAGGCGCACCCATCGACTGACCCCAACCACTCATACCCCACAATATTGCGAAGGCGATAAATACCATAAACGAGATGTTCTTTGCGCTGTCAGGGTCTACACCAATAAGTGCTGTATACTGCTCGCTACCTGTCAATCCAAAGACTCCCATCAAGAAGCAGGCGAGAGCCGAGATAATAAGTCCCGTAGCCATAAAACGCTTAATGTTGCTGTGGTCCGCCAAAAAGCCGTTCACGAACTTTCCGATAGCGTAGGTGGCGAGGGTTACGGCACCGATTGTACCGAGTTGGTCTGCATCGAGCAAACCGCTGTCTATAATCGGCTTTTTCATCACATTGAGCGCAGCGCGGCAAACGTAGTAGAAGCTATAACCGAGCGTTCCTGCTACGAACGACTGAAGTGCCAACGAGCGATGGTACTTCTTCTGTCCCGCTTCGTCCAAATCGGCACGAAGCGGTGCTGGCTCGCTTATGCCGTAAAATTTCTTAAATCCTGAAATTAATCCCATAAATTATTATTGTTTAAGTTAGTTTACTTGAGTGTGTGGCGACCCTTCTTCTCCAGATACTTGATAAGCATTGCCGGACGGTCGGTCTGAATCATCGAGGCTCCATACGAGAGAACCTTACCATAGATTTTATCCTCGTTGCCTACGGCTCTATCGTCGTAGTAGCCACTCTCGTGTCCACCGCAAAGGCTTCCCCACAAAGTGTTTATCCACAAACGCTTACCGCTCTTTAACACCTGCTTGAACACCTTCGCCTCGCCCTTCAATGTGCCATTCCAGCACATCTCATATGCGATGAATGGAAGGTCGGTTGCGAGGTAGTCGTTGAATAGCACCTCGTGCTTCTCCCAATGTTTTGCGGTGTAGTTGATGATAGGCATATAGAGCATATTCTGCTTGTGCTTCGAGAAGAACTCCTTCATCACCTCGGGCGACTTGGCACTCTTCATAATCACCTGGTCTGCCATCTTGCGCTCGATGAGCATCTCCATAATCTGATCGTAGTAGTTGACCGCCTTGTCGAGATTTATCATCACGCGACCTTTGCAAACATCGAGAGCCTCCGCCAAAGTAGGCATCTTGTATCGCGTCGTTACTCCGTGTCCGGCACGCAAATAGCATTTGCGGATATATTCGAATGTCAACTCGCTGATCTTTCCCTTACCATTGGTTGTGCGGTTGATGGTGCGGTCGTGACAAACAACCAACACACCATCTACGGTGCGGTGTACGTCCAACTCAACAATATCTACACCCATCTGTATAGCCGACTCGATAGCCTCCAACGAGTTCTCGGGGAAGTTACGCCAATCGGCACGGTGCGAAACCACAAAGACATAGTCTGAGTTTGGGTCGCGCAACTCACGCAATAGTTTGTCGGTGCGGCTCTCTGCTGTAGCGGAGAAAGCGGCAACAACGAGTGCGAGGATTAAAATAACTCTCTTCATTTTTCGGGGCATTATTTGATGGTGAATTTACCGTCGAGGGTAGCACCAGAGTCGGCACCTGCGCAAACCTTGAAGTCGCCCTTGTCTGCCTTCCAACTCATATCCTGGTGGCAGTAAGCCAACTCCGAAGTAGGAACCTCAAAGGTGAGAACTTTCGACTCGCCAGCCTTCAACGAGAAGCGCTCAAAGCCCTTCAACTCGCGTACCGGACGTGTGGTCTCTGCTACAACGTCGTGAACATACAACTGCGCCACATCGTCGCCGTCGTACTTGCCCTTGTTGGTAACCTTTACGCTAACCTTCACTACGCCACCCATCTCTACGGTTGGGGTCAACACCTTCAAATCCGAATACTCGAACTCGGTGTAGCTCAAACCATAACCGAATGGGAAGAGTGGTGCGTTGCGAATATCAACATAGCTACAGCTATATCCCTGCGCCTTGAACTGACTCTTTGCAGGACGTCCCGTATTCTTCGAGTTGTAGTGTACAGGCACCTGACCAACGTGGTATGGGAACGACATTGTAAGGTGGCCCGAAGGGTTCTTATCGCCCGAAACGAGATCGGCAACCGCAGGACCAGCCATAGTTCCACCGTGCCAAGTCAAAAGCACCGCGTCAGACTTCTCAACTTCGTTGCGGATATCCATTGCGCGACCTGTCGAGAGCAACACAACAATCTTCTTGCCTGTCTGCTTCAAAGCGTCGAGCAACTGCTGCTGATCCTCTGGAACCGAGATTGAGGCACGCGAACGCGACTCACCACTATGCCAACCCGAAAGACCTATCGAGAGGAGAATTACATCCGACTGCTCGGCAATCCTAACAGCCTCCTCGATACCTCCGTCGATAAGTCCGTTCTTATATCTGCCACACTCAAATGCCTTGGTGTAGAGCACATTCTCCTTACCGAAACGCTCCTCGAGGGCTGTGCGTACTGTGATGGAACGCTCCTTCTCTCCCAAACCGCGCCAAGCACCAAGTTGGTCTATCTGCGAATCGGCAAACGAACCGATAAGGGCAATCTTCACGCCCTTCTGGAGTGGCAATACGCCGTCATTTTTGAGCAACACCATCGACTCGGCAGCTATCTCGCGAGCAAACTGCATATTCTCGGGACGGTAGTACACCTCGTCCAAATTCTGCTTTCCATATTTGTAAGGGTCGTCGAATAGACCGAGGCGATACTTTATAACCAAAACCTCGCGTACGAGTTCGTCAACCAACTTCTCCGAGATACGACCCTCCTTAACAAGTTCCTCGCCATAGGCGATGTAGTCACCACCGAGCATATCCATATTCAGATGCGCCTTCAACGCCAACTCGGCAGCCTCCTTACCATCCGCTGCAACGCCGTGGATAATCATCTCGTGTACGGCATTCCAATCCGACACAACAAAGCCCCTGAAGCCCAACTCCTTGCGGAGAAGGTCGTACAAGAGCCACTTGTTGCCCGAAGCCGGCACACCGTGGAAGTCGTTGAACGACGACATAACGGTAACGGCACCAGCCTCAACAGCAGCACGGTATGGAGGGAGGTAGAGGTTGCGGAACATCAACTCCGACATATCTACCGTATTGTAGTCTTTTCCTGCCTGTGCAGCACCATAAGCAGCGAAGTGCTTGATGCAGGCTGCGATGGTGTTGGTTGCTGAAAGGTCGTTACCCTGGTAACCGCGTACCATAGCCGCAGCAACCTTCGAACCAAGATATGGATCCTCGCCAGCACCCTCCGAAACACGACTCCAGCGTGGGTCGAACGAGATATCGCACATTGGCGAGAAGGTCCAGTGAATACCCATTGCGGCACTCTCCTCGGCAGCCACGCGCGCTGCACGCTCTACCGCTTCGTGGTTCCACGAGCATGACATAGCGAGGTTCTCC
>JAZLDJ010000094.1:0-9769 GCA_045614685.1 Alistipes sp.
ATGGCAAAGGTAACAGTTGTTGAGGGTGAGATCTATCGTGATGAGCGAGGTCAAATCTCTTCGTTGAATGCTTTCCGCTTTCCTGGCGTGGAGCGTTGCTACTTTATCCACCACCCCGACACCTCGGTAATTCGTGGCTGGCACGGACACCAATTCGAGAAGAAGTGGTTCTACTGCGTGAAGGGCTCGTTTACCGTAGCGCTTGTCGAGGTCGATAATTGGGAGAATCCATCGCCCGACTTGGAGGCTCAAATTTACAACCTCTCCGAGCAGGATAGCAAGATTATCTGCGTTCCCGAGGGCTATGCCAACTGCATCAAGGCGCACGAGAAGGACTCTGTATTGTTGGTCTTCTCGGGCAAGATTTTAGAGGAGGCGTTGCTTGATAGTTGGCGCTACGATAAGAATATGTGGGTTAATTGGAATAACTATTAAAAGATGGGGATACATCTCGGCTGGCAGAAGATAAAACATAGATTATTGTGCGTTATCAATGCATTGGCAGCTCCTATAATTGCAGAGTTTACAACGTTTGGCGTATTGCTATTGTTGAATGTTGTAAGCGCTATATATTACAATATACATTATTCTGCTTCTATTTCCAATGCCGTTATATGGGTGGCAGTTCTAGCTCCGGTATATGTGCTAATAGCATATTTACTGACGCTTATTGTGTATGGTTGTGATAAGTATGGCCATAAATATCTGCGTGATATAGTAGGCTGGATGATTGTGGGAGTATATGCAGGATGTGCAGTTGTAGAAACTTGTTTATTGACCTTTTTTGATACCTATTTTTCTCCTACCATAGCGACGTTCTTATTTCAAACAACGTCAGCTGAGACTAATGGTTTTTTAGAGGCGTATGTCTACACGAAAGATTTTGCATGGTGTATATCTATAATTGCTGTTATTGCTGCCGTTGTATTATGTCTTATTAGTTGTATAAAGAGATGGTTTGGCCGTTGTAGCGTCTATGGTATAGTCGTACTATTTTCCATAATAGTTAGTGTTGTATATGTTGGATATAGCCCTCTTCGTGCGAAAGTAATGGAGAAGTATCCATATACGGCATTTTCACGCACAATATCATCTTTGATAAAGTATTCGCATATTCTCTCAGAACAAGGGAATATAAACGATGCAACATTAGTTGATGGTGTGGTGGACTCGTCTAGTCCATCAATTGTGTTAATAATTGGAGAGTCGTATAATAAGTATCACTGCGAGCTATATGGGTACAATAAAGGGGTTAATCCCAATTTGTCGAAATATAGGCAGGACGATCGTGATGACAAGTTGTGTGTATTTGAAGATGTGATAGTTCCTTATAATTCTACACATAGAATGCTGCAAGAGATATTGTCATTGCACAGCGTAGATTGCGATAATGAGTGGAATAAATACCCCTTGTTGCCTCATATTATGCGCGATGCTGGCTTTTATGTCTCGTTTATAAGCAACCAAGTTCCAGCTTATGGGGATGATGGGTGCGCCGGAGAATTGGGAGCCTACTTCTTTCAGTATCCACAGGTAGCTAAACGTTCGTTTGATTATAGAAATAGGGAGGTGTATAGTTACGATTTGTCGTTATTGGAGGAGATTAAGACCTCAAGATTGGGTTGTAGTAGAAAACCTGAATTCTCAATTATACAGCTTAAAGGTCAACATCTATATTCCAAATACAATTTCCCTTCAACGTATGCTAAGTTCGAGTCTAAAGATTACAACGAACGCAGTTTTGTTATTTCTGAGTCGCAGAAGCAGGAGATAGCTGATTATGATAATGCAACACTCTATAATGACTATGTTGTGGAGCAAATATTTCGTTGCTATGACGATACACCGACAATAATTATATATATGTCAGATCACGGAGAGGAGGTGCATGATTATCGTCCTTTCTTGAGCCGAAGTCACGGTCGAGTAAAAACCCAGAATGAGATTAAGTATCAGTATCAAATTCCGTTTTTTATATATGCTAACCAAAAAATGGTGGAGCAAAATGGCGATTTGGTAAGTCGAATGATGGATGCGCAGACTCTTCCGTTTATGGCAGATGATGTATCGCATATTATTCTTGGTTTATCTGGTGTTAATTGTGGCTGGTATAATCCGAGTAGAGATTTATTCCACGACGAGTATAATGTTCAGCGAATTAGATTTATAGAAGATGAACAAGTGTATAGAAAAATAGAATAACCAATATGAAAATTTTAGTTACAGGCGCAAAGGGCTTTGTAGGTCAAAACCTCTGCGCGCAACTCAAGAATATCCGTGACGGCAAGGCGAAGTGCTATGGCGAGGTTGCGGTAGAGGAGGTATTCGAGTATGATATCGACTCTACGGCCGAGGAGCTCGACGCATATTGCCGTGAGGCGGATTTTGTATTTAACCTTGCAGGCGTAAATCGTCCACAGAATACGGAGGAGTTTATGGAGGGCAACTTCGGCTTTGCTTCGACACTGCTCGAGACTCTCGAGAAGCACTCGAACAAGGCTCCTGTGATGCTCTCGTCGTCGATTCAGGCAACCCTTGCGGGCCGCTTTGGCGATAGCGAGTATGGTCGCAGCAAGCGTGCTGGCGAGGAGCTAT
This sequence comes from Alistipes sp., assembly GCA_045614685.1. Classification (GTDB taxonomy): domain Bacteria; phylum Bacteroidota; class Bacteroidia; order Bacteroidales; family Rikenellaceae; genus Alistipes. Next base: position 2,596 of record JAZLDJ010000094.1, read on the forward strand.
TCTTTAATTATAGTGCGCGTACGGGCGCGCGCGTGTTGGTCTATCGCTTCCCGAACTTGTTCGGTAAGTGGTGCCGTCCGAACTACAACTCGGCAGTGGCGACATTCTGCAATAATATTGCGAACGATTTGCCGATTATGGTGAACGACCGCTCTACGGAGTTGGAGTTGCTATATATCGACGACTTGGTAGATGAGATGATCTCTGCGTTGCGAGGTGAGGAGCATCACTGCGAGTTCGAGGGTGTAGAGACCATCCTCTGCGAGGAGGGCCGCTACTGTGCCGTGCCTACCACACACAAGATTACGCTTGGCGAGATTGTCGATTTGTTGGAGGCGTTCAAGGCGCAACCGCAGACTCTCGTTGTTCCTGAGATTCCTTACAACTCGTTCGCAAAGAAGCTCTATTCGACCTATCTGAGCTACTTGCCGAAGGAGAAGGCGTCGTTCGAGCTTAAGATGAACTGCGATGCACGCGGCTCGTTTACTGAGCTATTGCGAAGCGAGAAGTGCGGACAGGTGAGCGTAAATATCTCGAAACCGGGTATCACCAAGGGCGAACATTGGCACAACACCAAGTGGGAGTTCTTCATCGTAGTGTCGGGCAAGGGTCTTATTCAGCAACGCAGAGTAGGCTCGGACGAGGTGCTCAACTTCGAAGTTTCGGGCGAGAAGATTGAGGCGGTGCATATGCTACCAGGCTATACGCACAACATCATCAACCTCTCCGATACCGAGGATTTGGTAACCGTTATGTGGGCGAACGAGGCGTTCGATCCGAACAAGCCAGATACCTACTTTGAGAAGGTGGAAAAATAGAGTGATTATAGGGCTATTAGCTGTTAGCCATTAGCCATTGGCTTTTTATGAGAGACTTTAGAAAATATGCGGTATGGAATTTAGCAATGGAACTTGCTACTGAGATATATGACTATACTGCAAAGTTTCCGAAGGAAGAACGCTACGGTTTAACAGGACAAATGCAACGAGCTGCTGTTTCAATACCTTCTAATATAGCAGAGGGTGCTTCTCGTAAATCTGAGATAGAGTTTGTCCATTTTTTAGAGATAGCATTAGGCTCTGCGTTTGAGTTAGAAAGTCAACTGATAATAGCTAATCGTATAGGTTATGTAGAAGAGTCTGATATTACAGAACTATTACATAGATTACACTCAATACAAAAAGGAATAAATCATCTAATATCTGTGATTCGTAAAAACTAGCTAATGGCCAATGGCTAAAAGCTAAAAAAATAAAATGAAATAATAAACTAGCTAATGGCTAATGGCCAATGGCTAAAAGCTAAATAATTATGGAACATAATTACACAAATGTAAAATTTGCCGATAATGGCAAACTCAAACTCTTGATTATCGTGGGCACTCGCCCCGAGATTATCCGCTTGGCTGCGGTAATTAACAAGTGTCGCAAGTATTTCGACTGCATCTTGGCACATACGGGACAGAACTACGACTATAACCTCAATGGCATCTTCTTCCGCGACTTGAAGTTGGCTGAGCCTGAGGTGTATCTCAACGCTGTGGGTGATGACCTCGGCGCAACAATGGGTAATATCATCAACGCTTCGTACAAGTTGATGGTGCAGGTGCAGCCCGATGCAGTATTGGTGTTGGGCGACACCAACTCGTGCCTTTCGGTGATTGGCGCAAAGCGTCTGCACATCCCAATCTTCCATATGGAGGCTGGAAATCGTTGCTTCGACGAGTGCCTTCCTGAGGAGACCAACCGTCGTATCGTAGATATTATCTCGGATGTAAATATCTGCTACTCGGAGCACGCGCGCCGCTATCTCAACGCATCGAGCGTAGCCAAGGAGCGCACCTATGTAAGTGGCTCGCCAATGGCGGAGGTGTTGCACGAGAACTTGGCCGAGATTGAGGCAAGCGACATCCACGCACGCTTGGGCTTGGAGAAGGGTAAGTATATTCTCTTGTCGGCTCATCGCGAGGAGAATATCGACACCGAGAAGAACTTTACATCGCTCTTTACTGCGATTAACAAGATGGCCGAGAAGTACGATATGCCTATCCTCTATTCGTGCCACCCACGCTCGCGCAATCGCTTGGCAGCAAGTGGCTTCGAGTTGGACAAGCGCGTTATTCAGCACGAGCCACTCGGCTTCCACGACTATAACTGCTTGCAGATGAATGCCTTTGCCGTAGTGTCTGATAGCGGAACGCTGCCAGAGGAGAGCTCGTTCTTCACAAGCGTAGGACACTCGTTCCCAGCGGTATGTATCCGCACCTCGACCGAGCGTCCCGAGGCGTTGGATAAGGGCTGCTTCATCTTGGCAGGTATCGACGAGAAGTCGTTGTTGCAGGCTGTAGATACAGCAGTTGAGATGGTTGCCAATGGCGACAACGGTATTCCTGTACCAAACTACACCGACGAGAATGTCTCGACCAAGGTTGTGAAGTTGATTCAGTCGTACACGGGTGTTGTAAATAAGATGGTTTGGCGCAAATAGCCAAAATATGGGAAAGCGAATACTTCTTGTAACGCAATATTTCTCTCCCGAGAACTTCAAGTGCAACGACATAGCCTTCGAACTACAACGTCGTGGCCACGAGGTTACGGTCTTGACCGCCATTCCGAACTACCCGCAAGGTAAGTTCTTCGAAGGTTATGGTCTGTTTCGACGTAGATGCGAGACCATAAATGGCGTGAAGGTTATCCGTGCCTTTGTTGTTCCGCGAGGCAAGGGCGGTAAGATAGGCTTGTCGCTCAACTATTTGAGCTACATGTTCTCGTCGTGCTTTGTTGCGTTGTATCTCGCTTTGCGACATAGGTACGATGCGGTGTTTGTCCATCAGGTGTCGCCCGTAACCATTGGTGTCGCGGCAACCTTGGTGAAGCGCTTGCAGCGTATCCCTATGTACTTTTGGGTGCTCGACCTGTGGCCCGAGAGTTTGACTGCCGCAATAGGAATGCGCAATAGGTTTGTGCTTGGCTTCTTCTCGAAGATGGTGCGTTGGTTCTATCGTCGTTCCGACAAGATACTTATAAGCTCGAAGGGCTTCGCCCGCTCTATTTGCGAGAAGGGAGATTTTGCCGACAAGATAGTCTATTTCCCAAATTGGATGGATGCTGCGCTTGCCACAAAGAGCGATGCCGAGACTCCGACCGTGCCCGAAGGCTTCGTGGCAATATTCACGGGCAATATCGGTGCATCGCAGGACTTTGGTACGGTGCTCGCAGCTGCTGAGCGACTCAAGGAGCACGCTGATATCCACTTCGTTATTGTGGGCAATGGCCGTGCCAAGGAGTGGGTCGAGAATCAGATTGTAGAGCGCGGTTTGAGCAATACGGTGCATTGCGTAGGCTCCTATCCGTTGGAGGCTATGCCTGCAACATTTGCTAAGGCCGATGTGTTGTTTGCGGCATTGAAGGATGAACCAGCGTTTGCCTTGACCGTGCCTGCAAAGATTCAGGCCTATATGTCGTCGGGCAAGCCTATCGTTACGATGATAAATGGCGAGGCGATGGCACTTGTGCGCGAGGTAGGCTGTGGCGAAGCTGTAGCTGCCGAGGATGCCGAGGGCTTTGCTGAGGCTATTTTGCGAATGTCGCAACTTACGGAGGCGGAGCGTCACGAGATAGGCGAGCGAGGAAAGCGCTTTGCTACTGAAAACTTCGACTTCGCCAAGCAGATGAATCTGCTCGAGCAAGTAATGGAACTTACAGATGAAAAATAGTGTAGAAAAGCAACTCTTCCGTCTGCTGCGTATCGCTATCGGTACGGAGGCTGCGGTGCCACTCTCAGCCTTCGAGGAGTCCTCTTGGCGGAGTGTCTACACCTTGGCGCGAAAGCAGGGTGTGCTGGCTGTTGCTTTCGACGGACTGATGCAGATATTCGAGTGCGACAAGGAGGCTTCGAAGTCGTTCCCGCAGTCGTTGAAGTTGCAGTGGATTAATGCGGTGTTCAGCATAGAACAACGCTACGATCATTCGCGCAAGGTGTGTGCCGAGCTTGCCGATAGGTGGGCAGAGCGCAATATTAAAACCTTGTGCTTGAAGGGGTTGGCATTTAGTGCCTACTATCCGCTACCCAACCATCGCGAGTGTGGCGACTTCGATTGCTATCTCTTCGACGACTATGCCAAGGGCAACGCCATAGCCCGCGACCTGGGTGCAGAGGTCGATGAGAGCATGTACAAGCACTCCGAGATGATATATCGCAAGGTGATGGTCGAGAATCATCGCTTTATAGTTGCGGTGCGAGGTGGCAAGAAGATAAAGCAATTGCATCAGCAGCTCGACGACATGGCTCGCAACGAAGCGTGTGAGCCACTTTTCGGCACTAAGATTCTATCGCCCTCTCCAATGTTCAATGCGCTATTTTTGAATCATCACGCATTGACCCACTTCTTGTCGGAGGGTATTCGTCTGCGACATATTCTGGATTGGGCTTTGTTCTTGCGTTCTGAGCAGCAAAACCTCGATTGGGAGCGATTCTATGCCCTTTGCGAGGAGTACGATATGCGCGCCTTTGTAGATTGTATGACGGCTATGGCGGTGGAGGTGTGCGGTGTTGCACCTACCGACGAGCGCATTGTGGCGAGTAGCCCACACGCCGAGCGAGTGCTTCGTTCGGTTATTCACGACGATATGGCGGTATTTTCGCAGAGCGTAGGTGCGTGGCGTAAGCGTGTGATGCTTGTGCGCAACCTCTTTGCTTCGCGTTGGAAGTATCGAGCATTTGCCCGCAAGGGTATAGTTTCGCAATTTGTAACATTAGTTTGGGGTTATCTCACACACCCCGAGGAGGATTAGATATGAAGCGAGTAGCTCTTTTTGCAGGGTCGTTCGACCCCTTTACACGCGGACACGAAGTGGTAGTCGAGGAGGCTTTGCAACTCTTCGATGAGGTGGTTGTGGGTGTCGGCGATAACATCTCAAAAAAGTCGTTGTTGTCGGTCGAGCAACGTTGCCAACTCATTGCCGACTTGTATAAGGATAACGATAGAGTGAAGGTGGCATCGTACAGCACGCTTACGGGCGATTTTGCTCGCGAGGTGGGTGCTACGGTCTTGGTGCGAGGTGTTCGTAATACTATCGACTTCGAGTTCGAGCGCTCGATAGAGGCTACCAACCGCCAACTTTTCCCTGAGCTGACCACTGTGCTGTTGCCTACACCGGCCGAGTATATGCACATCTCGTCGTCGGTTGTGCGCGAGTTGTTGGCATTTGGTCGCGATGTGAAGGAGTATCTTCCACAGCGAATAGACCTCGAAAGTTACAGAATGAAGAAATAACTAATAAAAAACACTATAAATTATGGAATTTTCAGCAGAGATGATTGCCGGCTTATTGTCTGGCGAGGTTGTAGGCGATGGTAACGCCTCAATAACTACAGTATCCTCGATTGAGGGTGGCAAGAAGGGTGGTTTGGCATATTTGTCGAATCCTCGCTTCGAACAGTATCTCTATACCACAAAGTGCTCGGTGGTGCTCGTAGAGCGCAACTTCGAGCCAAAGGAGAAGGTCGAGGCTACGCTTGTAAAGGTCGATAATGTGAATGCTTGCGTATTGCGTTTGCTCGAGATGTACAACGCAATGAAACCGCAGAAAACTGGTATCTCGAAGTTGGCCTCTATCTCGGAGAAGGCTACTATTGGCGAGAACTGCTACATTGGCGACTTTGCAGTGATTGAGGCTGGTGCCGTAGTGGGTGATGGCGCTAAAATCTATCCTCAGTGCTATGTGGGCGACAACGTTAAGGTTGGTGCCAAGACCACGCTCTATGCTGGTGTGAAGATTTACGAGGGCTGCTCGGTGGGTGCAAACTGTATTCTCCACGCAGGCGCTGTTATTGGAGCTGACGGCTTTGGTTTTGCTCCAAATGCAGAGGGTGGTTTCGATAAGATTCCGCAACTCGGTAATGTAATTATCGAGGATAATGTCGAGATTGGTGCCAACACCTGTATCGACCGCGCCAAGACCGATTCGACCATCATTCGCAAGGGCGTTAAGCTCGATAACCTCATTCAGATTGGCCACAATGTTCAGATTGGCGAGAATACCGTATCGTCGTCGCAGACAGGTATCGCCGGCACAACAAAGGTGGGTGCAAATTGCTTTATTGCTGGTCAGGTGGGTATTGCCGACCACGTGGTTGTCGGCGACCGCGTGAAGATTGGCGCACAGAGCGGTATCGACAAGAATGTACCTGATGGCGAGACTCGCTTTGGTAGCCCTGCACTTGCAGGTCTCGGCTTCCACCGCTCGTTTGCAGTGTTCAAGGAGTTGCCTGAGTTGCGTCGTCGCGTGATGCAGCTCGAGAAGGAGCTCGAAGAGTTGAAGAAGTAGATGGCGAAGGTGCAGGAGAAATATCGTATTTTGGGCATCGACCCTGGCACGAACTATACAGGTTATGGCGTGTTGGAGGTCGAGGGACGTGAGGTGCGTGCTATTGTGATGGGCGAGATAGATCTTCATAAGATTGCCGACCCATACGAGAAGTTGCGATATATCTTCGATAGCGTAAGTCGGTTGGTGAGGGAGTATACACCTCGTGAGGTGGCGCTCGAGTCGCCTTTCTTCGGGCAGAATGTGCAGAGTATGCTCAAGCTTGGTCGCGCACAAGGCGTGGCTATGGCTGCGGCATTGAGCCACAATGTCGATGTCTTCGAGTACGCCCCCTCGCGCATTAAGCAGGCGGTTGTAGGACTCGGCTCGGCATCGAAGGAGCAGATTGCGGGCGTGGTGATGAAGGTGTTGCACATCGAAACACCACCCAAGAAGCTCGATGCTACGGATGGTATGGCGGTAGCGCTGTGTCACTACTATTCGGTGTCGTCGCCTATCAATCGGGCGCTCGGTGGCGTGAAGGTTAAGGGCTTGGGTGGCGATAAGGTGGCTCGTAAACGAGGCACAAAATCGTGGGATCAGTTCCTGCGCGAGAATCCCGAGCGTATCAAAAAATAGTGCAAGCTCCTAAACAGCAAAGGTTTTTGCAAAAAAATCACGAATTGATTGTTTGTTCCGAATATAATTCTTATATTTGCAGCCCCAAATGGGATTTAATTAAAAAATTTAGTAACAATGAAAGTTTGCGAAATTACAGGAAAAGTGGCCTTGGTAGGAAACAATGTTTCGCACTCCAACGTTAAGACTAAGCGCAAGTTCTCACCAAACTTGAAGACTAAGCGTTT
>JAZLDJ010000095.1:0-20924 GCA_045614685.1 Alistipes sp.
AGATAGGAGATAGGAGATAGGAGATAGGAGATAGGAGATAGGAGATAGGAGATAGGAGATAGGAGATAGGAGATAGGAGATAGGAGATAGGAGAGAGTAATGGGGATAATGGGGATAATGGGGCTTTTGTTAGTATATCCATTTTCCTATATGCTCTTGAGGGTGTCTTTATATTCTGCGTTAATAGCCCAAAAAAGAGCCTACACATGTGTGTAGGCTCTATGTGGTTCCCGAAGAGTCTGAGACTACTTCTTCTTATCCTTCTTCTTATCCTTCTTCTTGCACTTGAAGATAGGGTTTTTCTCGGGAGCGATATCATAGCTTGTGTCTACGCCGCCACCCAAAGCACGATAGAGGTTGATAACGCCCTGAATGCCCTCGAAGCGGTCCGAAATCTGCTGCAATCGAGCCGAGAGCAACGACTGCTGTGCGGTCAAGACCTCGAGGTAGGTAGCCTCCGAGTGGCTCATAAGCTGACGAGTGCTATATACAGCGCTCTCCAAAGTCTCGATCTGACGAATGCGAAGATTTGTCTTGCTGCGTGCTGCACGGCACTGCGCCAAGGCGGTATTCACCTCGCTACCCGCCTCGAGCAATTTGTGCTCGAACTCGAGAATAGCCTCACGCTGCTGCGACTCGGCAATCTTGAGGTTGGCACGGTTGCGACCACCCTGGAAGATTGGCTGTACCAAACCGCCCACGAACTTGAAGAGGAACTCGGCAGGGTTGGTGAGACCAACATCTGCGGTTAGTGTGAGCGACGGATAGAGCGACGCGCGCGCGATATTAGTATTGTAGAAGGCGATGTGCAAGTTGTACTCCGCCTGCTGAATATCGGGGCGACGCGAGAGCAGCTGCGCAGGTACGCCAATAAAGAGCTCCTGCTTGAAGTCTACGCCATTCAACTCGCCACGTGGGAAGTCCTGCGGTGTAACTCCCAACAACAGAGCAAACGAGTTCTTGGCCTGGGTGAGCTTATACTCCAAGTCGTACAACGAGGTGTCGATAGAGCAGCTATTTGCCTCGGTCTGCGAGATAGAGGCAGCGTTGGTCATACCAGCCTCCTTCATAGCCTTCATAATGCGGACATTCTCCTTCCACGATGCCGAGGTCGAGCGCGAAACGCGAAGCTGCGCATCGAGCATCAGCAGCGTGTAGTAGTTGTTGGCGATGGCTGCAACCAATGCCGTTTGCACGCTACGACGATAGAGTCGCTCCTGCTCCAACGAAGCCTCGGCACGACGCTTGGCGTTGATTTCGCGCGCCATAATGTCAATCTCCCAGCTAGCCTTTATAGGTAGGGTGTAGCTCGCAGGAGCAGTACCTACGCTGAACGAAGGCTCGAAGCCGAATGATGGGATAAATGCCAACTTTGCAGCTTGCAAGTTAATCTCGGCCTGGGCGATGCGCTCGGCTGTTATGCGCATATCGATATTGTTCTTCAAGCCCTGCTCGATATAGCCCTGCAGATGCTTGTCGGTGAAGAAGTCGCGCCACGACACGTCGGCCATGGTGGTTGTGTCGGCCTTCTCGATGTCGCCATAGAGCTTGTCGGTGGAGATGCACTCCGGACGACTATATTTCTGGTATATGGAGCAGCTTGTGAGCACTGCCACAAGGCTCGCAATCAAAAGAATCTTTTTCATTACTCCTCTGCCTCCTTTTCGAATTTAATAGGTTTAACCTTCTCCTGCAACCACTGGCATACCATAAAGAATACTGGCAATACAAACAAGAGAGCCAATGTTCCGATGACCATACCTCCTACGACACCGGCACCGATGGTGTTGTTACCATTAGCACCTACACCGGTCGAGAACATCAACGGAATCATACCGATAACCATTGTCAATACGGTCATAAGGATAGGACGGAAACGCTCCTTCGTTGCTGCGTAGGTTGCCATAGCGATAGACATACCCTGAGCACGCTTCTCGCCGGCAAACTCGGTGATGAGGATGGCTGTCTTGGACAACAATCCGATGAGCATAATCAAACCAGTCTGCAGGTAGATGTTATTCTCCACATCCATCATATTGGCAAAGATAAATGAGCCCGCCAAACCGAATGGCACGGAGAGGATAACCGCCAATGGCACGATGAAGCTCTCGTAGAGACCTGCAAGGATGAGGTAGATGAGCACAATACAGATGATGAAGATGATGGTTGTATTGCTGGTACTCTCGGCCTCCTCACGAGCAATACCCGAGAAGTCGTAGCCATAACCTACAGGGAGATGCTCCTTAGCAACCTCCTGTACAGCCTTGATGGCATCACCCGAAGAGTAACCCTCCTCGGCACGTCCATTCACGCTGATGGCAGGGAACATATTGAATCGTGCAAGGTTCTCAGGAGCATATATCTTCTCGAGGGTGATGAACTGGCTGATAGGGGCCATTTCGTCGCCGATACGAACGAAGATATTGTTCATAGTCTGCTTGTCGACACGATATTGAGGGTGTGCCTGAATACGCACCTGATAGAGCTTGGTAAACTTGTTGAATCGGGTAGACATGATACCACCATAGTAACCATTCAACACATTCAAGACCTCCTTAACCGATGTGCCCGCACGCTTACACTTTACGGCGTCTACATCAATCTTATACTGAGGGAACTTAGGGTTGAACGATGTGTGGACGGTACTAATCTCTGGACGCTTCTTCAACTCGTCGATGAAGCTGAATGTCACCTCGGCCAACTCCTCCATAGTTCTACCTCCCTTATCCTGTACATAGAGGTTGAAACCACCTGCAGCACCGAAGCCCGGAATCATAGCAGGGGTAGAGGTGAAGATCTTGGCATCGTTGAAGCTCTCCGACCACTCCTTAACGCGCTTCTGTACCGCCATTACGGTGTGCTCCTCGCCTGGACGCTCGTCCCAGTGCTTGAGTCGGAGGATGAAGTTACCCTGCGAAGAACTTGCACCACCAGCCTGCGAGTATCCCGCAGTCTTACTTGCGATGTGCTTCTCTGGAATATCCTTGATTACATCCTGCTCGAAGCGGTTGAGGGTCTCCATTGTCTGTGCAAGCGATGTTCCAGGAGGCGACGAGATGTCGATACGGAGAGTTCCGAGGTCCTCGCGTGGAATCAGACCAGTCTTGGTGTTCTGCATCAAGTATACCAATCCACCGCAAGCAACAACAAGCAAAATGCCGCTAATCCAACGGTGACGGAGGAAGAAGGTTACGCCGCGCAAATAACGACGGGTGATAGCACCAAACGAAGCATCGAGAGCAACGCTCAAACGCTTGCCAATAGACATCTTCTTTGGGTTGCCATTCTCGTCCTTAGCCTTGAGGAACATAGCACAAAGTGCTGGCGAGAGGGTCAAGGCGTTCAATGCCGAGATTGCCACCGCCACGGCCATAGTGATACCGAACTGGGTGTAGAAGATACCCGAAGTACCACCCATGAACGATGTTGGGATAAATACCGCCATAAATACAAGGGTACAGGTGATAATCGCCGAGGTGATACCCTCCATAGCGTCTACTGTAGCCTTATATACCGATTTGTATCCCAAGTCGAGCTTAGCGTGAACAGCCTCCACCACGATAATCGCATCGTCCACCACCACACCAATCGAGAGCACCAACGCAAACAATGTAAGGAGGTTGATACTAAAGTCGAAGACGAAGAGGAAGAAGAAGGTTCCGACAATCGAAACGATGGTTGCAATGAGCGGAATCATTGTCGAACGGAAGTCGCGGAGGAAGATAAATACCACGAGTGTTACGAGAATAATAGCCTCCAACAAGGTGCGAACTACATTGTAGATAGACGCGAAGAGGAAGTCGTTGGTACTCTCCAAAATCTCCATTCGCAAACCTACAGGGAAGTTTTGCTCGGCCTCGGCGAGAAATGCCTCAATCTTGTTAATCACCTCGGTAGCATTCGAATCTGGGGTCTGGTATACCACAAACTCGGTACCTGCCAAGCCGTCGATTTCGCACAAGTATTGGTACGACTGGTTACCGAGTTCGATGTCGGCAATATCTTTCAAGCGCAACACCTCACCATTGGCAAGTGCGCGAACTACGATGTTCTTGAACTCGTCGATATTCTCCAAACGGCCCTTGTAGCGCATAGCATACTGGAAGGTCTGGTCGGAGTTCTCACCCAACGAACCTGTAGCAGCCTCGATGTTCTGCTCGCCAAGCACCTCTGCGATATCGGCTGGCACCAACTTGTACTGAGCCATAATATCGGGCTTGAGCCAGATACGCATAGAGTAGTCCGAACCACGCACCTCGATATCACCCACACCCGGAATACGCGAAATAGCCGGTACGAGGTTAATCTTAATGTAGTTTACAATGAAGGTACGGTCGTAGAACTCCTCGCCTGTTGCGGGGTCTATGTCACTATAGAGCGCTACACGCTCGAGGATACTTGTCTGACGCTTCTTTACGGTGATACCCGCCTCGACAACCTCCGACGGAAGCTGTCGTGTGGCGCGCGATACAGCGTTCTGAACGTTTACGGCCGCCATATCGGCGTTGATACCCTGCTTGAAGTAGATAGTTACGGAACCACCACCATTGTTGTTTGCTGCAGAGGACATATAGGTCATGTTCTCCACACCATTGACAGCCTCCTCGAGAGGTACGAGTACACTCTTCTGTACCGTTTCGGCACTTGCACCCGGATACGACACCGACACGGTAATGGTCGGCGGAGCGATGTTTGGATATCGCTCAATCGGGAGCACCGCCAATCCGATGAGTCCGCCGATTATGACTACAATCGAGATTACGGACGATAGAATCGGACGATCGATAAATGTTTTAATATTCATCTCTATTCTCCTTTGTTTGCTGGGTTACTTACTTTGCTGTTACGAAATCCTTAATCTTAACAGCAGTGTCGTCGCGCAAAAGACCGATACCTTCGACGATGATGGTGTCACCCTCGATAAGTCCCGACTCTACGACATACTCCTTGCCATTGCTAATCTCGAACACGCCGATAATCTTAGCCTTGGCAATGCCATTCTCGTACTTGTAGGCATAGACCTTATCCTGTACCTCGAAGGTTGCGTGTTGTGGAATAACCACGCAGCCATCCTGACGGTGAGGGAGGTAAATTGTACCCGAACCTCCCGAGAGGAGCAAGCGCTGCTTGTTAGGGAACTTAGCACGGATGGTAACCGAACCGGTTGTTGGGTCGATGATACCCGAGATTGCCTCGATGCGGCCCTTCTCCGAATACATCGAGCCATCGTTAAGCTGCAAATCTACCATAGGCATCTCCTGCAAAGCGTTCTCGAGTGCACCATACTGACGCTTGAGCGAGAGTACCTGGCTTTCGCTCAACGAGAAGTATACGTACATTTCCGAGTTGTCCGATACCGATGTGATTGGAGCAGCGTCGGATGGGCTGACGAGTGTACCTACACGGAATGGAAGAGTACCTACAACGCCATCCACAGGGCTCTTCACGAGTGTGTACGAAAGGTTGTTGCTTGCGGTGAGCTCATTAGCACGAGCCTGAGCCAACTGCGCCTTTGCACTCGCCAAATTGGTGCGAGCCATACGGAGGTCGAAGTCCGAGATGATGTTCTGCTCGAACAACTTCTCCTTACTTCTGGCCGAAAGCTCGGCTGCATCAACCTGAGCCTTTGCCACGTCGACATTTGCCTCGGCTGTAGCCAAAGCAGCCTGATAAGGAACCTGGTCGATAACGAAGAGGGTCTGGCCCTGCTTAACAATCGAACCCTCCTTTACCTTGATGTCGGTAATGTAGCCCTGAACCTTTGGACGAATATCAACGTCCTGCTTTCCTCGGATTGTAGCCGAGTAGGTCGAACTAAGTTTGCGTGATGTACTTGTGAGTACCATCGCGTTGTACTCACGAGCGCGCTTCGAGGTCTTCTCCTCCTTCTCCTCACCACATCCGGTGAAGAGGGTGGTTGCAACAAGGCAAGCCATCAAGCCAAATAGTAGATTTCTTTTCATGTTATTTGTATTTTTTTGTAGATTTTGTATTCGATTGCTCTAAAACCGCGCAAAGTTACTAAAAAAATAGCGTGAAAACAAATAGGGACAATATAAATATTGCCCCTATGGAAATAGTATTTCGTAAGTAATTGTTCGGAATATTCCGCTATTTCAGTTCGTCGTAGAGCATAGCTATTGCATAGGCTGCAGCGCGCGAAATGATTTGTGAACGGTCTGTGCCGCAGTTCTTACGCACTGCAAAACAGCGCTCTGGTGTGGCTATACCAATCCACACGGTGCCTACAGGTTTAGCCTCACTACCTCCTGTTGGCCCTGCTATGCCGGTGGTTGAAATGGCAAAATTTGCCCCTGAAATAGCCTTTGCCCCCAAGGCCATAGCCTTGGCCACCTCTTCGGAGACCGCTCCATATTGAGCAATATCAGACATCTCAACCCCCAAAACCTTATTTTTGGATTCGTTGCTGTAGGATACTACTCCGCAGAGGAAATAGGCCGAAGCGCCCGCCTGAGCCGTGAATTTCGAGGCGATTGTGCCTCCCGTGCAACTTTCGGCTACGGCAAGAGTTTGGCCTCTGTTTATCAGTATGTTATGCACCAACTCTTCGACCGATGCATCCTCGAAACCTGCGATATTGTCGGGGATGATGGTGCGGAGCGTATCGAAGAGAGAGTCTATCTCGTTACGAACCTCCTTGCCCTCGACTTCGTAGGCCGAAAGGCGTAGTCGCACAACATTCGGTGCAGGCAGGTAGGCCAAGTGAATATAGTCGGGTAGAGCATCCTCCCAAGCGGCAATTCGCTCTGCCAAAATCGACTCGGCAATGCCAAAGGTTATCATTGTGCGGTGGACAATTTCGCGCAGGGCAAAATGCTCGCGCAGACGAGGCATAACCTCCTCATCTATGAGGTGTTGCATCTCGAATGGAACGCCCGGAAGCGAAATTACCACTCGTCCCTCGCGCTCGAACCACATACCTGGTGCTGTGCCGTGTGCATTGTGTAGCACGGTGCAACACTCGGGTACCATGGCCTGACCGCGATTCAGCTCGTTGAATGCTATGTTGCGTCTCTCGAGCAGTGTGCGTATATGCTCTGCCTCGACCTCATCGTAGCGTAGTGTCGAGCCGAAATAGTCGCAAAGAGTGTGCTTGGTGATATCGTCTTTGGTAGGTCCCAATCCGCCGGTGATAATTACCACCTCACTCTCGGCGAGTGAGCGGTTGAGGGTCTCGACGATTTGGGTGCGGTTGTCACCTATCGAGGTACGCTCTCCAACGGTGATTCCGTTGGCATTGAGGGCGCGCGATATGTAGCGCGAATTGGTGTCGAGAATCTGACCTATCAGTATCTCGTCACCTATGGTTATTATTGTAGCCTTCATCTCTATTCTTGATTGTTTGCCTCTTCAGGCTCTTCGATAGCCTCCTCCTTGACCTCAGGCACGATGAGCGATTTGCACAAATCGCCCGCAAAGCCCGCTCCGTTGTAGACGAAACCTGTGTAGACCTGCACCAACGAAGCACCTGCGTCGAGCATTCGTTTCACGTCCTCGCCTGTGGAGATGCCTCCAACACCGATAATAGGGTAGGTGCCGTTGCAACGTTCGTAGACTCGGCGTACCACCTCGATAGCGCGTTCCTTGAGCAGAGGTCCGCTAACGGCTCCTGTGCCTATCTTGCTGAGCTTCTTCTCGGATGTGGTGAGCCCCTCGGGATGGGTTGTGGCGTTTACGGCGATGATTCCATCGAGCGGAGTATCGACCATAATGTCGGTCATCAAATCTATCTCCTCGTTGGTCAAATCGGGCGATATCTTCAACAATATCGGGCGATACTGATTCTGTCCGCGACGGAAGTCGAAGAGTGGCTCGAGAATCTTCATAACACTCTCGCGAGTGCGAGGGATATACTGCGAGTGAGTAGTGTTGTAACTTACGTTCACCGAAAAGTAGTCGACGTATTGGTAGAGGTTGCGGAACACGCGCAAGTAGTCCATCGGAGCATACTCGGCTGGCGTTACGGTGTTTTTGCCGATATTGCAACCAATGACTATACCCTTGTGCTCTTTGCGTACATTGCTGATTGCGCTCTCCAAGCCGTTCGATGCTAGACCTATGCGGTTGAGTATGGCTTTATCCTTTGGCAGAGAGAATACGCGTGGCTTGGGGTTGCCTTGTTGATGACGAGGTGTAACCGTTCCAATCTCGACAAAGCCAAAGCCGAGTGCCGAGAGTGGGCGATAGACTTCGCCATTGCGGTCGTATCCCGCAGCCATGCCTATAGGGTTTTTGAAGTGAATGCCGAAGACATCGCGTCCGAGCGACTTGTGCTCGGTGGCGTAGATCTTGCGGAGGAACCACTTCATGGTAGGAATTTTGTCGGCCATACGAAGCAAGAATATCGAGAACGAGTGTGCTCGTTCTGCTCCGAAAAGGTATGATATTAGATGCAAAATTCTACGCATAGCGGTGCAAAGATATAAAAAAAATGCAGAATGCAGAATGCAGAATGCAAAATTAAATTAATAACAAGATCTATTTTTCGACTATCAATTTCTAGAAATACTCCTCTCGATAGTTATAGTTGTTGCGCAACGATTCGAAACGGTTAGGGTTGTTCCTAAGTGCGTCGCTTTCGGTTGCAAGGTTGCAGTATTGCTCGATTGTGTTGCACATATCTTGCCACGAAATGAGTCGCGGCGTTACGGTTGCTACCTCCGTAGGTCGCCACTCCTCGAGTGGTAGGTCGAAGTGTTGTGCCAATGCCTGCACCGCCATAGCCGTAGCGTTTGCCTTGCCCTGTGCCGAATAGCCTGCGATGTGCGGTGTGGCTACAATCGACTTTGCGAGTAGGTCGCCGTCTATGTTTGGCTCGCCCTCCCAAACATCCATCACATAGGTTATATCCTCGCGCTTTGTCGCCTCGGTCGAAAGGCACTCTCCGCGTGAGGCATTTATGAGTGTTGCACCCGAGCGAAATAGCGATATGTTGTGCTCGTTTATGAGGTGTAGAGTGGTGGCATCGAGAGGTGTGTGTAGCGTTACGATGTCGGCCTGACGAAGCACCTCCTCAAGAGATACGAAGTCGAGACACTCTCTCGCTTGGCGAGGAGGGTCAGAGCAGATGGTGCGGAAGCCCCAATGCTCGGCATACTCCTTCACGAGTGAGCCGACATTTCCGACTCCGACGATACCCAAAGTGCGCTCGTGTGGAGCGAAGCCCTCTTGTTTGGCGAGCAGAGCCAAAGCCGCTGATATCCATTGTAGTACACCTCGTGCATTGCATCCTGACGAGGTCGAAACGGCAATGTTGTGCTCGCGACAATAGCCGAGATCTATGTGGTCGAAACCGATGGTGGCTGTGGCTATAAATTGCACCTTCGAGCCTTCGAGAAGTGCGCCATCGCAACGGGTGCGAGTGCGGATGATGAGAGCGTCGGCATCGGCAACGCGCTCCTTCGTAAAGGCGTTGCCCTCAAGGTATTCCACCGTGGCAAAGGGCTCTAAAACTCCTTGCAAAAATGGGATGGCACAGTCGACTAAAACTCTCATATCGTAACTTATGAATATGTAAAAGGTGCAATTTTAATACAAATATACGCTCTTTCTCGCATAGTTGTATCGCTTTTCCAATATTTTTTATAAATTTGCACCTTGCAATATAGTGCATTTTAGATATGGCAAAGCGAGGAACTTTTCTTAGAAATATATTCATCGGCGATGTTGTCGGCGATGGAGGATGCTATTTTGGCGATAAGACATCTCTGTCCGATGCCGATGTGGTTGTAGTGTCGGCTCCGTGGAGTGTTACCTCCGATTTTGGTCGAGGTGCTACCTATACACCCGATGCAATCATCGAGGCTTCGCTTGGTAAAGAGCTCTACGATGTCTCGACAGGAATGTCGGTGGAGGGTCGCATAGCAACCGCCGAAATCGATTACAACATCCAGGAGATATCCGAGCAACTTGGCCGCGATGCCGAGCGTATAGTGCGTAGCTGCGAGGGTGAAGATGGCGAGATTGGCGACTACATCTCGCGCAAGATTGCCTCTGTGAATGAGGGCTTTGCCGAGATGCACAAGAGTATCTACAAGCAGGTGAAACAGTTCTCGGCCGAGGGTAAGCGCGTGGCTATTGTCGGTGGCGACCATTCGGTGGCATTTGGCGCAGTCAAGGCGTTGGCCGAGGATAACGAGGCGTTGGGTGTGCTCTTTGTGGATGCACACTCAGACTTTGGTCGCGAGAACGAACTCTTCAAGTTCTCGCACAGAACAATTGCTCGCGATATTGTAGAGGCGGCACCGGTGGCGAAGCTTGTACAGGTGGGTGTGCGCGATGTCGAGAGAGCCGAGGTTGAGGCTATACGCGCTACCGACAATGTGGAGGTCTTCTTTGCCGAGAATTTAGCAGCACGACGTTTCGAGGGTTGCAGCTGGGGCGATATCTGTCGCGAGATAGTTGCCGAGTTGCCCGAGAATGTCTATATCTCGTTCGATGTCGATGCGTTGAAGATTGAGTTCTGCAACAATACCAACGCCCCTACACCTGGCGGAATGAGCTTTGACGAGGCTCTCTACCTTATAAATATGGTGGTGGCATCGGGCCGCAACATTGTAGGTTGCGATATCTCGGAGGTGGTTACTAGCCTCGAAGATAAGATGGATGCTATTGTTGGCGCAAGATTGTTGGCCAAGTTGAGCGTGGCAATGTTGCAGAATGGCAAATAAAAAGAGATTATGACGAAGAAAATTATACTTGTTGTAGCGGTAATAGCTATGTTGGGCACGATGTTTATGTCGTGCAACGACCGCAAAGCGAGATGGGAAGATGGAGAGGTGGATACACTCTCGTATGTGGTGGGCATGAATGTGGCCTACGAGTTGCTGAAGATGGATTCTACACTCGTGGCAGAGGATGTGTGCAATGCCATCTACGATGTGTTCGCCGGCGAGGAGATGATGACAATGGAGGAGGCTCGAACATTCTTCCTCGCCAAGAAGACCTACTTCGTACACGAGCAGGCCAAGGCATATCAGGAGCGCTACCTCACCGATTTGAGCAAGCGCGACCGTAAGTATGTTCGTACCCGCAGTGGTGTTACCTACAAGATTATTGCGCTTGGTGACCAGAACCATCGTAACTCGATGTCGATGCGCGACACGGTGCGTATCGTCTATACCATGACCGACGATACTGGCCATAAGATTGTAGACGCCGACACCTTGCGCGATTCGTACAGAAACCTCGTTAAGGGCTTGCAGGAGTTGGTTAAAATCACGGGTAAGGGTGGCCACTTCAATGCTTGGTTGCCATCGACTACGGCCTATGGCGTGGAGGGTAACGAGAAGCTGAATATCGCTCCGAATACCATGCTTAACTACGACGTACAGATTATTGATATAAAATATAATAGGTAAAAGATACTTGCGAATTACAAATTTTCGTTATCTTTGCGCGACTTTGAAAACACTAAACAATTTATAATAGAGTTATGAAAAAGACATTTATGGTATTGGCTGCACTTGTTTGTGCAGCAATGACAGTAGCTTGCGGTAACTCAGAGCCTGCTGAATCGGGTAAGGTTACCAAGGGTGATCCAAACAAGATGGACACCTTGTCGTACTGCATCGGTGCTAACATCGGTACAGGCATTAGAATGCAGTTCGCACAGTTCGACTTGAACATCAACAGCCTTAAGGAGGGTGTTGTAAACGGTTTGTTGGAGAAGAGTTCGGCTGAGGAGGCAGTAAAGACTCTTAGCACATTCTTCAGAGAGACAATGCAGTTGCGTCAGGCAGATTATCAGGCACTCCTCGAGCACGATTCGACAGCAGTATTCAAGCCGTTTGTAGATGCTGCCGAGAATGCGAATATTGCGAATGCATTGGGTGTAGATATTGGTAGCAGCTTGCTCAAGAGCCCATACGTAAACGATATTCAGTACTACTGGTTGCTCGAGGGTATCCAGAATGCTCAGGATGAGAATGTAAAGATTACCGACGAGGCTATTCAGGAGTTTATGCGTCACTATCATACTGTAGTTCTTCCAAAGAAGGCTGCTGAGCGTTCGGAGAAGTGGCTTGCAGCAAAGGCACAGGAGAGCGGCGTACAGAAGACTGAGAGCGGCTTGCTCTACAAGGTTATCGAGGCAGGTGATATGGAGAAGGCTGCCAAGAACGATGCAGATGTTGTTAAGGTACACTACGTAGGTAAGTTGCAGGATGGCACCGTATTCGATGCTTCGCGCTTCGCTGATAAGTTCACAGCAGAGCAGATTGCTCAGTTCCGCGAGCAGTATCCTAGCGAGTTTGATGAGAATGGTAACTTCAAGCAGGCAGACCAGCCAGTAGAGTTCCCACTCAATGGCGTAATCAAGGGCTGGACCGAGGGTATGAAGCTTATCGGCCCTGGTGGTAAGATTACTCTCTATATTCCTGCTGATCTCGCTTATGGCCCACAGGGCGCTGGTCGTATGATTGGTCCTAACGAGGCGTTGGAGTTCACTGTAGAGCTTCTCGAGGTTACTCCGGCACCTGTTGAGGAGGTTGTTGCTGCAACAGAGGAGACTCCTGTAAAAAAATAGTTCGGCAGTACCGAATGTGAAGATAGTGGAGGGTGTTAGCTCTCCACTTTTCTGTTGCAGTAACCAATATATTGACATTCCCCCTAAATCCCCCTTTGGAAAATGGGGACTTGTCGCGATGCTCCATTAAAACCAGAGGAGACTCCTGCAAAAAAATAGTTCGGCAGTACCGAATGTGAAGATAGTGGAGGGCGTTAGCTCTCCACTTTTCTGTTGCAGTAACCGACGGCAAAATAGTTTGGTAAATCCGATAAAAAAAGTGGCTGTCCAACTTTGTGTTGCGACAGCCACTTTTGCATTTGCACTGTTCTACAGCAGCATTACCAACACAGCAATCGGAATATTTCCGTTCATAGTGTAGAGGATATTGCTCGAGTAGGTGGAGTTGCCTCGATAGACGTGTCGTCCGTCGAATGTGTAGAGTATATTGCTCGAGTAGGTCGAGTTGCCCTTGTAGAGGTGACGGCCATCGTAGGTGCAGATGATGTTGCTCGAGTAGGTGGAGTTTCCCTTGTATATGTATCGCCCGTCGAAGGTCAGTATAATATTACTCGAATAGGTCGAGTTACCCTTGTAGAGATGTCGCCCATCGAAGGTGTAGATGATATTGCTCGAGTAGGTGGAGTTACCATTGTAGAGGTGTCGCCCATCGAAGGTGTAGAGTATGTTGCTCGAGTAGGTGGAGTTGCCTCTGAAGAGTCGCACTTGGGCCGAGCCGAATAGCGAAAAGGCTATAAAGGTGATGGTTAGTAGGGTTTTTACTGCTCTCATAATCATTAGGTATATAGAGGTTATTTGATATAGCTCTTATGGGTGTTGTCGGTAATGAATCGAGCATCGCGGATGTGTAGATTCTCGAAGAGGCCCGAACCTCCCTCTTTATCGCACTCGAGTATCTTATTCTCCTTGGCTGCATTGTGCTTGCCTATGCCGACATTTAATCCCTGCACATAGGAGTTGAACTTGCCCTCCGACTTAAATACAACGTGCTTTTCGCCACGCTTCGAGTACCAATAGGCGAAGCAGTTGGTGTAGTTGCTGAAGCGGCCGTCCTTAATCAGGAATGCGGTGGCAAACTCGTCGCTATAGCAGAAGTCGTAGAAGTTGTTGCCGCGCTCGTCGATGAAACCGCAACTCGAGGCGTACTCCTTGTGGCGGCTGAAGTAGAGAGGATGAATGTTGCGTAGCGAGTTGGCTCCCGACTTGATGATGACGCCTATATGCACGCCGCCGATACGCATATTCGTAAGCGTGTTGTCGTAACCTTCGATCAGCACACCTACCGATTCGGGTGACTGGCATCCCACAATGTTTACGCCGCTGATGTCGCAATCCGACGATCCGCTATTTACTCCGTGCTTTATGTGGAGTCCAAGCGTAGCGTTCTTTATCGAGCAGTTGCGCACCACGGTTTCGCGACCGCCATCTATCGAGATGGCTTTGGCTACGCCATTGCAGTCGATGATACCTCCTTCGAGGAAGTAGTTGCTGCCGGGTGAGAGGATGTTGTTGCTGTTGCACTTGCCGCCCAAGCGAATCATCGCTTCGGTGTGGCTCCACCCCTCGGTGGCACGAATCACTGCGTAGGCTGAGAGCGATAGCGATACGCTCTTCGAGGGATCGGCTGGCGTGATGATAGGCTTCGAGATAGGATAGTCGCCATCGGGGAAGACGATTACGCGGTTGGGGTTCTCGTCGATGATACGTTGTAGTGCGTCGCTAACATCTCTCGAACGCCACTCTTTGGCCTTGATGTGGTCGGTTACAATTACGCTCTTGTGTCTGTTGCGAGCCGAGCAAGGTAGGGCCAAGAGTATAGCGAGTGCAAGCGCGGAATATGGAATAGATATCGATTTGAATAGACGACAAATCGAGAAAATAGAGTTCATAATTAGCTGTTTTGAATGAATGATATTGCAAATCTACGAAATTTGGCGTAAATTTGCAAACAAACATATTGTCTATGCCTATGTTCGAATCCTTTACCCCTTGGGCCTTTTTTGTAGACCTCGGTCTGATGGCGATGTTGATGCTCTTTGGACAGATCTTGCGTGCAAAGGTGAAGCTTGTGCAGCGCCTGTTTATTCCACCGAGCCTCATTGCCGGTTTGTTGGGTTTGGCACTTGGCCCAAATGGTGCGGGCTGGTTGCCATTTTCGGGTGAGATGGGAACCTATGCCTCCATTCTGATAGCCTTTGTCTTTGCGGCCTTGCCATTCTCGTCGGCCAGCACACCAATAAAAGAGGTTGTTCGTACGGCCGGCCCTATGTGGGCCTATGCACAGCTGGGAATGTTGCTGCAGTGGGGTATAGTTGGCTTGATAGGTTTCCTTGTTATAGATGCCATTTGGCCTAGTTTGAACGATGCCTTCGGTATAATGCTCCCTACTGGCTTCTATGGCGGACACGGTACAGCTGCGGCCATAGGCTCGGCATTCGAGGGGCTCGGTTGGGAGGATGCCCGAAGCCTTGGTATGATGACCGCGACGATAGGTGTTATATGTGCCATTGCAGGTGGACTTATATTTATAAAGTGGGCTACGCGCAATAAGCACACCTCCTTCATCTCCGACTTCGAGGATCTGCCCGAGGAGTTCAAGAGCGGCTTGGTGCCTAACGATAAGCGCACCTCGATAGGTTCGGCAACGACATCGTCGATCTCGATTGACTCACTTACTTTCCACTTTGCGCTAATCTGTGTGGCTGCCTTGATTGGTTATCTGTGTAGCCAGGGTGTGAAGAAGCAGTTTCCGATGTTGGAGTTGCCGGTGTTTAGTTGTGCTTTTGTGGCTAGTCTCCTTCTGAAGAAGTTGTTCGATTGGACTAAGGTTTCGCAGTATGTATGTCCGCAAACAACCATTCGTATCGGAAGTATGAGCACCGACCTCCTTGTAGCCTTCGGAGTGGCATCTATCAAGATGAGCGTGATTGTGAAATATGCCCTTCCGCTTACGTTGTTGGTGATTTTGGGTACGATTGTAACATTCCTTATAACATTCTATTTCGGTCGTCGACTCTCGAAGACATATTGGTTCGAGCGAACAATCTTCGCGTGGGGATGGTGGACCGGAACTATGGCTATGGGTATAGCGTTGTTGCGCATCGTAGACCCTAAGTTGTCGAGCAAAACAATGGAGGATTACGCTATGGCCTACCTTCCGATTGCTCCAATCGAGATTGCGCTCATCACCTTTGCTCCAATACTATTTGTCAATGGCCACGGAGTGTGGTTCTTGGTTGGCTGTCTTGCGCTTGCGGCCGTCACCATTCTGATAGCTTGGCTTATGAAGTGGTTTGTGCCACGCAAATAGTTGGGCTCAAGGTTTTGTAGGTTACATAATTTTTGTTATATTTGCAGTTAGAAATATTAAAATCTTAAAGATATGGAGTTGCTTCTTTTTGGATCGTTCGGTTTGCCCGAGATTCTTCTTATTTTGCTTGTTGTGCTTTTGCTCTTTGGTGGCAAGAAGATACCTGAACTCATGAAGGGTATGGGCAAGGGCGTTCGCTCTTTCAAGGAGGGTATGAACGGCATCGAGGATGAGTCTGACAAGAATTCGGAGAATAAGGCCTAAAGCATAACTCGACTATGGCGAGCAACGAAGAGGATAATCTCACCTTTTGGGATCATCTTGACGAGTTGCGCGGTACACTCGCACGCATTGTGGGTGTCTCCGTGCTTTTCGGCATAGTTGCTTTTTGCTTCAAGGAGTTGCTCTTCGATGTGGTTCTAGCCCCTACGAAGGCAGATTTTATAACCTATCGTCTGCTCAATGACATAGGCGCAAGCTTCGGCTCACAAACCGAAACCTTCTCGCAGTCGCTCATCAATACTGCGCTTGCACAACAATTCCTGACACATATGAAGACCGCCTTTTTTGCGGGTATCTTCTGTGCTGTCCCTTATATTCTATACGCCTTGTTGCGTTTTATCACGCCAGCCCTCTACGATAACGAGAAGCGACACGTTGTCACTCTTGTTTGTTGTGGCTATGTGATGTTCCTTGTGGGAGTGTTGCTCTCCTACTTCTTGGTATTTCCGCTTACATTTCGTTTCCTGAGCACATATCAGGTGAGTGCCGATGTTACCAACATGATTGCACTCGACTCCTATATGTCCACCTTCACGGTTATGACCTTGCTGCTGGGCCTGGTCTTCGAGATGCCTATACTGTGCTGGTTGTTGGCGAAGTTGCGACTGCTCAGCGCCGAGTTTATGCGTAAATATCGCCGTCACGCCATCGTCATTATGTTGGTTATTGCGGCAATCATAACCCCTACATCGGATATATTCACCCTCTTGTTGGTGGGCTTGCCTATGTACTGCTTGTTCGAGGTGAGTATATTGGTGGTGTCGCGAACACGAAAGAATGATTAATATATTATGACAAAGATTTCCAGACGACTTTTTCTGAAGAGAGCTACCGCGGCATTGGCAGCCGTAGCTGTGGCGCCGAGCCTCACCTCGTGCATGAGCAAGGAGGAGAGCGAGCAGGTGCGTAAGATTGCTCCTGTGGTGGGTAGCTACGATGTCGTGGTGGTGGGAGGTGGCCCTGCGGGCTTCATCTCGGCTATTGCTGCTGCTCGTAAGGGCGCAAAAGTTGCCATCATCGAGCGCTATGGCTTCTTCGGAGGTATGGCAACCATCGGATATGTTGCTCCGATTAGCGTCTTTGCGTTGAAGAACGAACTCGTTATCGGCGGTATTCCGTGGGAGTTTGTCAAGCGTTTGGAGTCTATGGGCGGAGCCTTTATCGAGTGGCCAAAGGCTAATATCGACTTTGATATCGAGCTCTATAAACTCTGCTGCCAGCGTATGATTCTCGAGGCGGGTATCGATATCTATATGCACTCGGCAATGGTGGGTTGCGAGATGGAAGGCAAGCGCATCGAGTCGGTGATTATCGAGAATAAGAATGGTCTAGAGACCCTCACGTCGAAGATCTTTATCGACTGTACGGGCGATGGCGACTTGGCTCATATGGCCGAGGTGCCTATGCAACCAAACCCCGATGGCGAGGTACAGCCGTCGTCGTTCTGTTTTATCCTCTCGGGCGTAGATACCAAGAGCGAGCTGCTCAATAAGTGTATGTACCACAATGGCATCAATGGCCCAAGCCAGTGCAAGCCAGTGCGCGAGAAACTCTTGGCAATGAAGGCTGCGGGTGTAGATCTGCCCGACTTCGGAGGCCCGTGGTTCAACAATGTTATGCATGAGGGTAGCGTAGCGGTCAATATGACTCGTCGCGCTGCCGATTCGACCAATAATCGTAACTTTAGCTCCGTGGAGTGCCAGCTCCGCGAGGATATCTTCCTCTTCACCAAGGTGCTGAAGGAGAACTTCAAGGAGTTCGAGAATTGCTATGTCGCATCTACCGCTCCGCAGGCGGGTATCCGCGAGTCGCGCCGTATCGTTGGCCTTCACACCGTTACGGGCGAGGAGTATGTAAATGCCGTGCACTACGAGGATAGTATCTCGCGCGGAATCCACCCTATAGACCTCCACGCCAGCAAGGGTACGCATCAGCATCGCGTAGACTTGACAAAGCCTGCTTATGTGCCATATCGTGCACTCGTGGCACCACACTACCCGAACTTGCTTGTTGCGGGTCGTTGTATCTCGACCGACCGCCAGGCTCACGCATCGTTGCGCGTGATGGCAAGTTGTATGGGCGTAGGCCAGGCCGCAGGAGCTGCCGCAGCTCAAGCCGTATCGAAGGGCATCGCAGTGCAAGACATTAGCACCACCGAGCTCATCGCACAGCTCAAGGAGTGGGGCGCCGTGTTGTAATCAATATCTATCGTAAATAGCAAGGGAGTATCACTGTGATACTCCCTTGTTTGTTACTTAACTATCACCTTGCAACCGTGATTCTTTGTCTTGTCGAAGGTTATTGTGTAGCTCTTTCCGTTGTAGTCGAATGTAAGGGTTGCCTCGTTGGCATTGTCGCTCAGCTTCGTCTTTGGCAGAGCCTGTAACGACTCGTCGCCCACCTGCACCATATTGAGGAAATAGTCCCTCTCGGTGCTCTTCTTTGGCGATATTTCCACGCGCCACTGGCCGAATAGAGGGTGGTCATTGCCGGCCTTTCGGTTTGCGACGTGAACTTGGCTTCTATCCTCCTTCTTTGGGTCGGGAAGAGGCCAGTTCTTGCCGTCCGACCAGAACTGCTTACCCTCGCCACCAATCTTGCTGATGACCGCCTTTTGAGGTAGGAGGGTGCGACAAATCGACTTGCCGCCCTGCGACACCTCGACAAACTCTTTGCCCTTGATTGTAGGCTCGGCTACAGTATGGTAGAGCCACTTTTTAGGGTATTCGGCTTTGTCCGACACTACGCGGTCGAAGATTACGAAGATGTCGGGGGCGCACCATACAAACTCGCGCACAACCAACTCGGCCTTCGCTTCGTGGTAGCACTTTGTGGCATCCGATGCAATATAGACATAGTCGCCACCATCCTCGTATGCCAAGAGCTTGCCGTTAACTTTACTGCACTGGCCGCCATCGTTCGGTACGGGAGTGTCGGGATCTTCGTTTGCCGCTGCAGCACCCCAATAGTTAGGCATCTCCTCGCCAGGCATTCGTATTGTTACGCAGTTGTGCGCCACGGTACGGGCGTAGTAGTGCGAAAGGTGCAATCCAGGCTGTGGTCGCGTACCTGAGTCGAGCGCGCGGAAACCGTGCTTATATATAATAAAGTTGTTGATGTCGAAGTGCTGATGATGACCGGTAAGTCGCTCGGTTAAGAATACGGCATAGGTGTCATTGTCACCATATCCTGAACGCATATAGATTTGGCCGAGTGTGTCGAAGTAGATAGACTTCTTGCCCGCATCGGCAACTACCGCATCTTCATTTTGCGAGAAGTGGAACCTGTTTAGCAACGGTAAAAATGTCATTCGCACCGAACGCTCCCTGGCATTATAACGGGCAAGAAGGTTACCTGCCCAATCGAGAATCTCTGGATGATTCTTTCCAAAGAGATTGGCGATAGCCTTGATGTGAATCACAATATTTCCCCACGGGAGTTTGGCGTTTGTGTGGCTGGCGTCGCCAATGCCGAACTCTTTGTTGCCGGGCAGGCGAATCCAATCCATATAGCGCAAATAGCCAATCATATACTCCATCTGCGGAGTAATATCTATGCCCATTGCCGAACGGAAGGTGTATATGAGATCGTACTCGGCGTATGGGTAGTAGCCGAGTCCGTAGCCGATAGTTCCCGAACTACAACCGCCATTCTTACCGAGCAACTTGGCGCGATGTGCCGTCATCTTTTGGTGGAGGTCGTAACCGTTGCAGAGCATACTCTCGCACTCCTTGTCGTTGATACCTTCGTGCATAAAGGTCAAGCCGATATACCACGGCAATACCGACGAGCCGTACAATCCCGAATTCCAACCACTCGGATTCTCTCGATAACGCTTCTCACGATAGCCTGGGCCGTGCCACGCAATATTGTGTGCGACAGAGTATAGCTCGCGACCAATCTTCTCGCGTTCCTCCTCTGTGAGGTCATTGTATATCCAATCGTAGGCGCAGAGTGTAGTGATTACCGGAAAACCGTACCAGGCGATGTTGAGGTCGTTGATGACGCGCAATTTGTAGTAGTCGATCAACTTGCACAACAACGACTTCGATAAGTCGAGGTACTTTCTCTCCTTGGTGACGAGCCACAGCATTGCCGCCTCCGATGCGCGTTCGCCATAACGGTCATTTTGGGTATTCTCGCCCGTGCGAGCTAATGGGTTTTTGAAGATAATCTCTTGGCCGATGAGCTTATCAATCTGCTTCTGCATCGTGCGGAAACAGTAGTTCTCGTAACTATTGGCTGCTTTAGCAATCTGCGGTATATCCTCCGCAGTGATGAACATTCGTGGATGGTCGGTGCGGATGTGGTTGAGCCACTCGCGGTCGCCCTCCTTGATTTGTGCCGATGCGAAGGTTGCCAATAGCGAGAGGATGGCGAATAGGAAGTATCGTTTCATAGGTTAGTTGGTTTTGTCTATGCAAATATACAAAAAAAATGAGATGCCGACTCTCGTGAGTGGCATCTCGTTGTAAAATTTCGTTATCCGAAGGCTTGTGCTAAAAGAACTAATCAGAACGATTTTGTTTTTTAAGAAAATAGTTTTACCTTTGCACCCGCATATCAACCTCTTATATTGGGTAGTCGCGCAGAATTGCGGTAAAACGCAGAGGATTAGACGGCAGTGTCCGACTATGGTAGCGAGATTGCAGCGATAATGTTGAATGGAAACTTATAAAATTTTGTTGCAACAATGAACAAGGATTCATTAATCAGACTCGTGAACGAGCAGATGTGGACAAAGACTGATGCCGACATCCCTCAGTTCTCAGCAGGTGACACAAT
>JAZLDJ010000096.1:0-14425 GCA_045614685.1 Alistipes sp.
GTGGCGCACCAAATGCCTTGCCGATAATCACATTGCGGCCCTTAGGACCGAGTGTTACCTTTACTGCATCTGCCAAGGCATCAACACCCTCCTTCAAAAGGTTTCGCGCCTCTACATTATATTTTATCTCCTTTGCCATAACTGTATTGCTATTTGTTAGAAAATCGTTCCGATGGACTCTTTTTACACCTTACTTGCGTCGTAAATGCTCACATAGGCCGACTATGCTCCGCTTTCCGCCACTGCGTAACGCGCAAAAATAGCCTCATCGCCTCCGATTTTGAATATTTCGAAAAATAAATTAGTTTTCCGTTTTCCGTTATTTCTCAACTACTGCCAAGATGTCACGCTGTGCCATCATAAGGTAGCTCTCGCCGTCGATGTTCAACTCGGTGCCGGCATACTTGCCATACAACACCTCGTCGCCTACCTTTACCTCCATCTTAACCTCGGCAGTGCCTGGGCCTACCGCTACTACTTTGCCCGCTGCTGGCTTCTCCTTTGCCGAGTCGGGAATAATCAAACCGCTTGCTGTTGTTGTCTCAGCAGGGTTTGGGAGTACAAGTACTCTGTCTGAAAGTGGTTTTACTGTCATAATCTTATACTTTTTAATTGTTTTTCTGTTTGTATATGTTCTACTCAATCTGTATGCCAAACCGAAATTTCTGCCATTTTGGCACACTTATCGCAGATAGTCCTCGAAATAGTCGGTCACCTTCTGCATCAGATGCACACGCCACTTGCCACGCACATTGTGCCTCGAGCGAGGGTAAGGGAAGTAATCGACAGGCACCCCCGCGCAGATGCAAGCATCCACAAACGAGAGTGAGTGCTGCCATACCACAACATCATCTATTGCACCCTGACAAATGAGCAACTTGCCCTTGAGGTTCTTGGCCTGCTGAATAAGCGATGTTGCGGCGAAGCCTTCAGGATTAGTCTTTGCGGTCTCCATATAGCGCTCGCCATACATCACTTCGTACCATTTCCAATCGATTACAGGTCCACCAGCAACGCCTACCTTGAATACCTCGGGGTAGTGCGTCATAAGCGAGATTGTCATAAAACCGCCATACGACCAGCCGTGAACACCCACACGCTCCTTGTCTGCCCATTTGTGCGAGAGCAACCACTGCAAACCTGCCATTTGATCCTCCATCTCGACCTTTCCGCACTGGCGGTGGATAGCCTTCTCGTACTCGGCACCCTGGTAGAGCGTACCGCGGTTATCCATCACAAATACCACATAGCCACGCTGTGCCATATACATTTCCCAGCGACGTAACTGTGCTTGGAACGAGTTGCGCACCATCTGCGAGTGTGGGCCACCATATACATATAGTATTACAGGATATTTCTTGTTCTCGTCGAAGTCGAGCGGCTTGATAAGGCGGTAGTGGTTGTTGTACTTGCCATCGGCCGACTTGACAGAGCCGAGTTCGATGGTAGAGTAGTTATAATCCTTCGATGGGTCCTCGGCACGGAATATCTCGCGGTAAATCTTGCCATCGGTCGAGCCTACGGCCACTACGCGCGGAACATTCAACGACGAGTAGTTGTCGGTAAAATATTTGCCATCTGCCGAAATCTCGCAGTCGTGCCAACCCTCGCCGCGAGTGAGTTGCTTCGCCTTGCCATTGCGCAACGACACGCTGAAGAGATGCTGTTCTACGGGCGAAACCTCGGCCGAGTAGTAGAATACCGACTTATCGTTATGCGCCACATAAGCTACATCGGCCGCCACCTTTGTCAAACGCTCAATCGAGCCTTTCGATAGGGTGTAGAGATACAAATTCTTATATCCGTCGCGATTGTCGGTAGTATAGATAAATCTGTCGTTATCAATGAAATGGAGCGGATTTTGAGGCTCTACCCAACGGTCGTTCTTCTCGGTTAAAATTGTCTTGATGAAGGCTCCAGTTGCGGCGCAGTAGGTGTTCAGGTGCATCTCCTTCTGCGCACGATTCAACACCTGCACATAGATAACCTTCGAGTCGGGCGACCACGATACGTTCGTGAGATATCGCTCCTCGTCGAAGTCTGTTACCGCCAGATATACCACTTTCTGTGTCGCTACATCGTAGACTCCAATCGACACTCGCTCCGATGCTAAACCGTTCATCGGGTATTTTATCTCTATCAGATAGTTCCCTTTAATCGAGGTTATATCGACCAATGGATAGGTCGCAACCTTTGACTCATCTTTCTGATAGAATGCCACGCGAGAGTTGTCGGGCGAGGGGAAGAGTCCACCGCTGATGCCGAACTCGTTGCGTGATACCGACTCTCCGCATACAATATTCTTGTCGGCAAAGTCGGTTATATTGTGCTTTTTACCCTCACCATCGTACCATACAACATTGTTATTCCACACAGCGGCCTTGTTGCGTAGTGGGTTAGGCATACCGATAAGAATAGGTTTGCTCGACAACAACTTTCCGCTACGAATATCGTACTGCTCAACCTCTTTGCCGTTGGCGTGCTCGTATATTGCCGAGTTCTCCTTATTGAATCGGATATCGTAGCTTTGCGGTACGAGGTCGCGATTGAGAATAGCATCCTCCATCGAGAGGAGTTTGCGCTCTTGTCCCAAAGTCACACTTGCCACGCAAAGTGCCGCCAAAAGTATAATTTTACGCATTAGAAGAGATATTTTTCGGTTTTAACTCTGTTTACCAAGACCTCGATGTCGCTCCACGCCTCCTCGCCGAGTGTAGGACCTACCACCTCGATAACCTTACCTGCGGTGATTGCTCCAATGGTGCCGCACTGACGCAACGACAAGCCCTCGCACAAGCCATACATAAAGCCGGCAGCGTAGAAGTCGCCCGCACCTGTGGTGTCCACGCGCTTGGCTGCCGCCATAATGCCGATGTGGATAACCTCGCCCTTGTGCTTGATGAGTGCACCCTTGGTGCCTATTTTTACGATTACAAGGTCGCACATCTCCGAGATATACTGCAAGGCGTTGATTGGCTCCTCCTCGCCCGAGAATACGCGCGCTTCGTCCTCGTTGGCAAAGACGATGTCGATATATTTAGCGACGATGCCACGCAAGAAGTCGAGATTCTCCTCCACAACATTGAAACTTGCCAAGTCGATAGCCACCTGCAAGCCGCACTCCTTGGCGGTGCGAATGGCGGTCTCGATAAGCGAGTGCTCCTGCACGAGGTATCCCTCGATGTAGAGACAGTCGTAGCCCTCGAAGAGCGCAGGTGAGATGTCTGATGCGTGCATCTCGGCTGCTGCGCCGAGGTGGGTTAGCATTGTGCGCTCGCCATCGGGCGAAACTAGCGATATGCACTTCCCCGAAGTGCTTTCGCCACGGAAAATCTTACCCTCGATGCCGAGGTTGTGCAACGCCTGTTCGAACCTGTCTCCAGTATTATCGTTACCTACCTTGCCGATAAAACCTACCTTCGAGCCGAGGCGAGCCATGGCTCGAATGGTGTTGTCGGCCGAGCCTCCGAGCGAGAGCGAGTGGGGTAGTCCTGCCACCTCCTTCGAAATCTGCGACTGTAGCGCGTTGTCCACCAACGACATCGAGCCACGAGCAATATTGTGGGCGTGAAGTACATCTTCGTTGCGAAGATTTACCAACACGTCTGTCAAAGCATTTCCTATTCCGATTACCTTTTTCATCTGTTGTTTGGGTTATTGGGGTTGAGATCACGAAAATCCCAACAAAATTCCACTATATAAAAAGCAATTATTGGTCAAAGATAGTGAAATTTGTCGAACTTTCCTTGCGTTGCCGCACAAAAAATACACCCCTTGTTGCAAGAGGTGCATTTTGCCGAGAAAGTGGTCTGCTACAGCTTGTAGCTACCGCTTAGTCTATATCCGAGAGGTGTTCTATCAGATGCTTGTTTTGTCGAATTTCGTCGATGGTGTCGCGGTGGATGTACGCTCCGCTCATAACTACCAATATCCACACCAGCATCGAGGCGATAAGCACTCTCCATCTAACCATCTTTACAAATAGCAACATAATGGCTAGATAGGTGAAGTAGAGTAGAGGTATGAGCGCTGTAATAAGCATGAAAATCACCAACGAAGGCGATGCGATGTTGGCCATATCCATAAGCGAGCCCACCTCGTCGAAGCGGAACGACACAAGGGCGTTTGGTGTGGATGTGGCTATACCCACTATGCAGACGATGATGGATACTACCGCTGAAATGATAGGTAATATAGCAATTCCGGCAATAACTTGCCATATCCTTGCTATTATGATATTGAGCTTGGCGGCGAGTTTCAGCACTCGTTGGTGTATCTTCTTCTCCCTGCTCAACTTAGCACCGTCTGTAGCGGAGTTTTCACCCTGCAGCATAGCCTCATCGGGTGCTGCCTGCGGAAGCACAAATCGAACGAGAATATATGATATCAATACTACCAACATAGCTTTTCACACTTTAGTTTTTGCCTAGCAATACTGCCTCCAACTCTTTGACATTGGTGGAGTCCTTTACCAATACCTTCTTGTCTCTATCGAGCAGATATAGAGCAGGTATAGCATTTACATTGTAGAGGTTTTCGCGCTCAATGAGGCAACCTTTGTCGTAACCATTAATCCACTCGGATGGTATGTCCGAGCGATGCTTATGCCATTCGTCGAGTTGCTCGTCGGGATAGATGGCCAATATCTTAAGTCGGCCATTTTTTAGCATCTCTGTGATGACGGTCGAGCGCTTCAACTCCTCTGTTATATCGCGACACATGTGGCATCCAGGGTTGTTTATGTAGACTATAATGTAGTCGTTGCCTAGCGAATACATATCGCGAGTACGTCCCGAGAAGTCTGTGTATCGGAAGTTGTTGGCCTTGTGTCCGATGCGGTTTTGCGATACCACTCGCAGGTCGTACTGCGGAGCCATCTTCTCGTACTCGTCGTAGTACGACGAGGCAATCTGCGCCTCCAATACCGCTATGTAGTGCTCGTCGTTGCGGTAGGGCGAGTTAGGGTCGTGCAACACCTTGTCGGCAAGCATTCCAAAGTAGTTGAACATTGGCTTCGACACAGATGCGCGCTCCATCAATTTGCGTATAGGCTCTTGGTCGAGTGGCTCGACATAGAGCGCCACAAAGGCGGCATAGAATCTAAGCATCTCGACAGTGTCGGCCTTGGTCGTAGCCAGAGTATCGTTAAAGTCGAAATTGTCCCAAAAGTGGTCGCGCATATATGCACGCTGCTGCTCCGCGCCCATAAATGCTGGAGGCTGCACCGCGTTGAAGCGATAGCTCTTTTGAGGCTTTGTCTCGGTATGCTTCTGCTGGGGTTGCTCCTCGTTGCTTGCCTTTGGCTGCTGCGAGGTGCATCCCAATAGCATTGCTGCCGAAATTATAGATATAAAGACCTTTTTCATACTCTGTTACACTTGCTACTACCACGAAATGGTAGTCGAATAGGTGGCGCCGAAACGGTCGGTTATGGTGATGGTGCCGCTTCCACTTCCGCTTACCGAGGTGCGGAATATGCTGTTGTGGTAGACCGGAGCGTAGTCGTAGTCGTAGCCCGAGAGTATCGAGTTCACCGAGTAGAAGTCGAACATCTCTTGGTAGGCGTAGTCGCGCGGATTAGCCACAAGTAAGTTGTTGTATCGCTTCAACAGAGCCATATCCTTGCCGTTTAGTTGAGCCTTGCCCCACTTGTCGTCCCACATAAAAACATTTACATAGATGTAGCTGCCCTGCTTCCACGCCTTCATCTGGTAGCTCTCGTCGAGCGGCTTGTTCGAGCCTTTGAGTATGGCCACGCCCTCGGCGTTGTAGTCCCAATCGCGATAGGTGTAGGCAGGTGTACCCACAGTAGAGTATTGGTTACCCACAAACTGCGCCTTTTGGTAGGTTGTAGGCTTGAATCTCCAAGAAATATTGTCGCCATCGACCTCTACGATGGTGTAGCCACGTGGCGTTCCGTATGCGTTGTACTCGTTGGTCCACAACTCACCTGTCGAGCGAGCAAGGGTGTGTACCTCGATATTCTTCAAGGCATTGCTGCTAGGGTAGTTGTAGTTGAACGAGCGGTGGGTGTGACCCGCCCAGGCGTGCACCTTGCTGTATTGCGCCAAGAGGTTGGCATAGTCGCTACCATGAGCCGACTGGTCCTGGAACTCGGCCTCGGCACTATCCTTCTTAAATAATGGAATGTGTGAAGCCACCATCAGGGTTGTAGATTTGTCTACAAAGTTCAAGTCGTTCTTCAGCCAGTTCCACTGCTTGTCGGTTAGACCGTAGGTGTATTCGTTCTTTACGAGTTTACCGTCTATAGTGGTCATAATTACGTTATCCAACACCACAAAGTGTTGCTTACCAATGTTGAACGAGTAGTACGACGGGCCAAAGTGATCCTCGAATTGTCGAGCACCCTCCTCATCGGTTGTGGCGGAGAGGTCGTGGTCGTGGTTGCCGATGATATTGAACATCTGTACTCCTGTCTTGCCTATGCCTGTCACATAGTTGGCGAAAAGCGACATATTTTCGTGTACGATATCTCCAAGCATCATACCATAAACCTCGCGGTCGGTGATTTTAGCGCGAGTGTCGGCCATATCGAGGTAGAGATCCTCGCAGATGTCGAGCGAGTGGAATGCCACGCGGTCGTCGCCCTTGCTCTTTGCGCGGGGCTGAGGGTCGGCGCCTACGAGTATTGTGTAGCGATTAGGGTTGCCCGATATTGGCTCGAATACAAAGTCTGCCACGCAAAATTCATTCTCTATGTCGTTGTTCGAGATGCGGTAGTAGAAGTTAGGTATACCATTTGTGGATGTCGCTTTGTAGCCCGAAGGAATACTTGCGAAGATAAACTTTGTAGAGGCGAGGTCGCACTCTATCTCGTAGAATCCATACTCGTCGGTCTCGACGCACTGCTCACCATCCGATATAACCACACCCTTAATAGGCATGCCATTTGTATCCTTCACTACGCCTGAAACGGCCGCATCTATGAAATTGTCGTATTCGATACCTAGCGACGAGAGCTGGCACGAAGTGCCTTGCTTGTAGGTTATTGGGCTAAACTCGCGTACAATGCCGGCCTTGAGTGTTGGATTGCTCCACGAGCCCACCATCTTGTTGCCCGAGTTGTCGACGAACTCCATTTGGCACGCCTCTGCGCTAACGGCAGGGAGAGCAATGTAGAGCGCCTGCTCCTCCGCACCGAGTGTGAAGCCGTCGGGGAAATAGTAGGTTACGCTGCTACTCGCCTCGGCTGTGGCGGTGAGGGTTGCCGATGAGCAATCCACCGAAAACTCGCCTGCGAGTTTGGTGTTGTTGCTTGCCGTGATGACTATTTTGTCGAGCACAACATTGCTATTGCTCTTGATGGGTAGGCGCAATATCGCTGCAAGATGTTTTAGTACTATGCTAGTCTGAGCATTTGCCACGTAAGCGCACATTGGGGCACAACCTTGCGCGAATGTACCCTCGGTGTAGTGCTGCTCGGCAGCGAAGATAACCTTTGCGCTCTCGGCCGAAGTCGAGGCGGTGTAGGGGTAGGTTATGTGTAGCGGATAGTTCACAACCGCATCGAGATCGAACGATGCTCGGCTTGCGTCGGTGGCGTTGATTTCGGCCTCCGACGAAGCTACGCCATTCACAGCAATCTTGTCGCCCTCGCTCCAAACTACGGGGTATGTGCCGTTTGTCTTGCCACCCAATGCAGTGCGGGTGTTGGCGAGCGAAATGGTGAGCGACGAGGTGCTATCGCCCCCTACAGGGTTGTCGGTTGTGGTATCCGTTTGGCATCCGCCGAGCAGTAGTGCCACAAACAGAGCCCAAAGTATTCGTGTATTCATTTTTATGGATAGGTATATAGTCTTTACAAAGATACAATTTTTCTTTGCAGAAAACAAAATAATAGCTCATAAAAAATTTGGTGTTGCATAGTACGATTTTTTCGAGTGGCGCAGTTTTTGCGATTGTCGTAGGGTGATAACAAAAAAATAGTTTGATATGGAGAGAAAACAGAGTTCGGGTTTTCGCCTTTCGGTGGCAACCCTAGCAATTATGAATGTTACTGCGGTGGTGAGCCTCCGAGGCCTCGCTGCAGAGTCTATCTATGGCCTTTCGTCAGCCTTCTACTACCTCTTTGCGGCTATTGTGTTCCTTATTCCTACGGCTCTCGTAGCTGCCGAGTTGGCCGCTATGTACTCCGACAAGCAGGGTGGAGTATTCCGCTGGGTAGGCGAGGCTATGGGTGCGCGTATGGGCTTCTTGGCCATTTGGATTCAGTGGATTCAATCCACCATTTGGTATCCTACGGTGCTCACATTCGGAGCGGTCTCTATTGCCTTTATCGGCATGGATCAGGCGCACGATATGACCCTCGCCTCGAACAAGGTCTTCACGCTCATCGTGGTGTTGGCCATCTATTGGGTGGCGACATTTATCTCGCTCAAGGGTTTGAGCTGGGTAGGTAAGATTAGTAAGTGGGGTGGTCTCATCGGTACGATTATTCCTGCAGGCTTGCTTATCGTGATGGGCATCGCCTACCTTGCTACGGGCGGTACCAACCATATGAACGTGTCGGAGAGTTTCTTCCCCGATTTGTCGAAGTTCAGCAACCTCGTCTTGGCGAGTGGTATCTTCCTCTTCTATGCCGGTATGGAGATGATGGGTGTGCACGTTATGGATGTGGACAATCCGCGTCGCAACTATCCGAAGGCTATCATTATGGGTGCCATTGTCACGGTCTTAATCTTCATCTTCGGTACCTTCTCGTTGGGCGTTATCGTTCCGGCCAAGGATGTCAACCTCACACAGTCGTTGTTGGTGGGCTTCGATAGCTATCTCGCCTACTTCAAGATGTCGTGGGCTTCGCCTATCGTGGCCATAGCACTGATGTTTGGTGTGTTGGCAGGTGTGCTCACTTGGGTGTCGGGCCCATCGAAGGGTATCTTTGCAGTGGGTAAGGCGGGCTATCTTCCACCGTTCTTCCAGAAGGAGAATAGCAATGGCGTGCAGCGCAATATCTTGCTTATTCAGGGCGCAGTGGTTACCCTGTTGTCGCTGCTCTTTGTGGTTATGCCATCGGTGCAGTCGTTCTATCAGATTCTTTCGCAGCTCACCGCCTTGCTCTACCTCATTATGTATATGTTGATGTTTGCCTCGGCTATCGTGCTGCGCTATCGTCGCTCGTCGAAGGAGCGCCCATTCCGCCTCGGTGGCAACGGCACAATGTGGATTATCTCGGGTGTGGGCTTCCTCGGCTCGTTGCTCGCCTTTGTGCTCAGCTTCATTCCGCCCGCACAGATTGCAACCGGAAGCACCACGGTGTGGTATGCAGTGCTCTTTGGCGGAGCATTCGTGGTGGTCATCCTGCCATTTATCATCTACTCTATGCGTAAGCCCGAGTGGCAGCAGAAGGGTGTTGTGTTCGAGCCTTTCGAGTGGCAAGGTGAACGTAAATAATGTTGAGAGGGTGTCCCGTGGGACACCCTCTCAATGTTAATAGACCAATTCGTCGTTCTCTGTTCCGAAACTTGGAAGACCGACGCTATCGCCATAGCCCCTCTCGGCTACGACGAGGAAAATCTCGAATTTTGGTTTTTGATAATTTTTCATTGTCGTAATCGTTTTTAGGGGTTATGTTATTGCAATGACGGCTTGCTCGACAATAATGTACAACCGTCGTAGTTTGCGTTCTCCCACTCAGGCTCGGCGGTGTAGACATATCTGAAGTAGTTGCCCGCATTGAGCTTTGTACCCATAGCTACAGGCTCGGCATCCGAGTCATCCCATCTTGTCACGCGCATGCCACCTACGGCGCAGTTTACAGCTATGGTTGTTTCGCTACGCTCCTTGCCGAAGATGAAGCCTGGTGTATAGTTCGGGCTGTAGATATTGCAGTAGCACTTCGCATTGGTGATGCTGCCGGCAGTAGCACTACCTCCGCAAACTCCGCCAATGTAGACTGTGCCATTGAGCGTACCCGTAACATTTATATCACCAATGTTGATAACATTGTTTGTGACATCTGGTCTTCCATAGTA
This sequence comes from Alistipes sp., assembly GCA_045614685.1. Classification (GTDB taxonomy): domain Bacteria; phylum Bacteroidota; class Bacteroidia; order Bacteroidales; family Rikenellaceae; genus Alistipes. Next base: position 9,993 of record JAZLDJ010000096.1, read on the forward strand.
GCCGAATACACCACCGATGCAGGCGTGCGATGCGACATTTGCACCGATGCTGATCGCTCCCTCATTAGCAAAGGTGCCTTCGAATGCTCCTGCAGCCTCAGTCTTTAAACGACCTGTAATTCCACCGATATGCAACTCTCCACCGATAGCCACGCCCTCCTCGATAGTGATGTTGCCGTGGTTGTAGAGGTTCTTGTATGTGCGTGGGTTGTCGAACACATTCATAATACCGCCCACTAAGAGGTTCTTGCTGAACGAAGCATCTTTGGTTATGGTGATATTGCCATAGGTGTGGAGATTCGACAACTCTGCAAGGTTGATTCCTACACCAATAACGGTGCATACGCCCGATATCATAGCGTTCTTAGTTCCTGGATGATTCTGCGATACGATGATGTCGCCATAGTTATCGCAGTTGGCGACCGCACCATTTTCGATGCGCTCAGCATTGGTGAATACACCTCCTACGCGGAGCATTGTTTGACTGCCGCTGAGAACAGAGCCTCCAGCTTCGATTGTGCCATAGTTCTTACAATCCGAAGCCACCGTTGCTGTTGCGTTTGTGAAGGCACAGACACCTGCGAGGTCGATGTAACGAGTTGCTGTACCATAGTGCTCGCCATTGTAGATAATCTTTCCGCGCACCTGCTTCTCGCCAACCTTGTCCGAACCATTGGTGCAGTTGGTAACACCTTTGCAGGTCGAAACCACGCCACCGATAAGCTGTGAACCGCCAAAGCGGCTATTCAATGTCTTTACACCATAGTTCTGGCAGTTGTCGAGGATAGAGTTTGGCGCAGAACCTACACAACCTCCGAGGTAGAGTGTGAAGATTTCGCCTGTGGTGGTGAAGTTGATGCGGCTTACCAAGCCCGATATAGCCTTCGATGTCGGTGAGCGACCAATAATACCTCCTACGTAGTAGATGTTGGTAGCCGCTTTGTTGATATTGATCTCGATATTACCCTCTGCCGAACAGTTGCGAATGATTGACAACTCGTTGTCGATGTGGCAAGCCAATGCTCCAAAGTAGAACGACTCCTCCGAGGTGTGCAAGAGGTCTACATTGGTGAGGTGAATGTTCTTGAGATTAACTACTGCGGTTGTATAACCAAACAACGGAGCCTTCAAGCCGATAATCTTGTGGTTGCCACCATCGAAAGTACCTGCGTAGTTCTCGATTGGAGTCCACTCCACATCTGTCAAGTCGATGTCGGCGGTCAATGTGATGTCGCCCGCGGTTGGGTTTGCTGCCAAGGCAAGCAACTCATCCACCGTGCCAATCTTTGTAGGAATGGCGTATGAAGGTGTCTCGTCAATTGCCGAGATGTAGCCGATTGCGTCGGTGTTGATGATAACATCGCGCTGCTCATCCGAACTATATGCGTAGCTGTGGAAGTTCTCGATATTCAAAGTTACAGCTTCGCTCATACCCGACTTCTGGATTGAGCCACCAATGCCGCACGAGTTGAAGATCTTGCTTCGTGCCGCACCTGTGAGCATACCTGCTGTGGTCACATTCGTAGCCTTGATATTACCGAAGTAGTAGGCGTTCTTGACATCTTTCGCGCCCGAGCCTGTTTGGCTACCAACTACACCTCCTACATATACATTAGACGATGTGACATTCAAGTCGCCCTCGCTATACCAAGTTACAGCACCTGGGTTTTGCTGTCCCATAGCGCCCATAATACCTCCTACGAGGAACGATGTTGCCGATGGTGTGGCATTATTTACCAACGAGACATTGATATCGCCCTTGTTCCAGATGGTAGCACCTGCACTATCCGAAGACCAAGTTTGAGCATGGGCTCCAACAATACCGCCGATACGAACATTGCCCTTGGCGCTACCGCCAATTGTCAAGGTACCCTCGTTTGTCACAGTGTTCATCACGCCAAGTGTTGCTGCGCTGCCATTGTGTATACCCAATATACCGGCTACCATAACAACTCCTGTGCTGGTACCATCGTAGTTGATAGCACCCTTGTTGCTACAACCGTCGATGTAGACCTTGCTTGCGCTTGCTTTGTTTCCAACAAGACCTCCGATGTAGATACCTGTTACGCTTGCGCCACTCTCTACGCTGATGTTGCCACTATTTGTACAAGATGTGATTGAGGTCTTGTAACTGCTGCTATTTGCAACGCAGTAGGCGCAAAATCCTCCCAACTGCACATTTCCGTTGATACTTGCACCGCTCTTGATTGTAATGTTACCATTGTTCGAGCAATTTGTGAAAGTTATGTTGTTTGCATCATTACGGTATGCCAACAGACCCGCGATAACCAACGAAGATGTTATTTCGGAATTGTTGTCGATTGTGATGTTACCGTGGTTGTGGCAATCGGTAAGGGTGAAATCCTTGTTCCAATCCTCCTCGACGAGTCCTCCGATTCGCGTGTGTCCAGCCTTGCCCCTGAATGTGATATTACCATAGTTGTTGCACTTGGTGGCGGTGATTGCCGAGGTGTGCGTACGCGAAACGAATCCCGAAACATAGAGCTCTCCACTAAATTCGTTGTCGATAAGGATATCTCCGTAGTTGTTACACTCCGAGATAGTGCCTTGTCCGTAGCAGGAGATACCCGATATCATAAGGTTGTTGTTGAGTGTACCTCTTGCAGTGATTGCACCTTGGTTGGTACAATTTATCATACCACCGCTACAGCAATGTGCAACACCCGATAACATCGGAGTTCCGTCGATCTTGCCTTCAAATGTTATCGAACCGAGGTTTGTTGCGTTGCTCAATCTACCGTAGTGGTTACCAAGAACACCTCCGATACGGGTAAGTTTATCACCAAAGTCACCCTTTGCCACTATCTCAACATCGGCAGTCAAGTCCGAGAATCCCTTCTTCGATGCACTATAGCCAATTATCGAGGCGTAGTGCAACGCCTCACCGTGGATATATTCTGGGGTAGCAGCGTCGATTGTAAACTTACCCGACACATAGCAATTCTCCACTACTGCGTTCTCCGACGAGATAGAGCAAGCCAAAGGAGCCGCGTCCGCTCCCGTTACGGTCATATCAATATCGACGAGTCGCACATTCTTAATCGAAGTGGCAGTGGTGTCGAACAACGGAGCGGTCAAGCCCTTGATATCCTTCTCGCCACCATCGAACTCGTACTCGCCAAAGCCCGATACAGGACTCCACTGCTTGCCTGTCATATCGATATTTGCCATAACCTTCGCCTTGGTGTAAGGTGCAAAGTCGGCAGCCTTCTCGGCAAAACGACGCAACGATGCTTCGTCATAGATGAGGAATGTGTCGGTGTCGGTGCTGTTGGCAGCGTAGTCAAACGCCGGGAACTGGCGCACGATACCTGCCTTGATAGCCTTGCTTCCCGATGTGTCGAAGCTGACAACCATATTGTCGGTAGCGGTATAGAGCGTTACGGTAATCATACCATAGTTGCCCGCAGGAACGGCGATGTAGATTGGAGTAGGCTCTGCACCGAGTGCCAAGCCCTCGCCAAACGATACCGTTACGCTGCTCGATGCGTTGGCGTGAGCAGTCAATGCTCCCGTTGTGCAGTCGAGGTCGAAGTTTCCGGCCAACTTGCCGCTCTCTGCCTCGATGGACATCGCCACCAGCGTTACCCCCTCGCCCTTAGGTGCAATCGAGAGTACACCTGCGAGGTGGTTGAGTGCAATGGCGTCGCCATTTGCTTCGACGTGTGCATACATTGGAGCTGCGCCATTAGCAAATGAACCTTTGGTGTAGTTCTGAATTGGTTGGAATGTCACTGCACGCAGACCCTCGGGTGCTGTAACGCCCTCGGCTGGTGCTGGGTAGACAATGTCGAGCGGATGCTCGAGGGCTGAGTTAATCGTGAACTGCGCGCTCTTCTTGCCGTGAGCAGCTGCACCAAGAGCCTCCGATGCGATGCCATTTACTGCGATTTTGTCGCCTTCATTCCAATAGAGCGGATACTCGTCACCATCCTTGTCGCCAATATGGGTGCGCGACTCTTCGAGCGAGATGTCGACGATGGTTTTATCGACGTTGAGGTTGATGCTCACGTCGTCGGTCGTGTCGGTTGTGCACGCGAATGCGAATAAACCGGTCACAAAGCCCATTAAAAGTTTAATCGAGTTTTTCATTATGAAATAGGTTTTTGGTTGTTAGCTGTTGTGTACTTTGGTACAAAGTTATACATTATAACTTTAAATTACAAATAATTAGAATGCAATTTTGCAAGAATATGCACACAAAAAAAATAAGAGTCGAACCTCTCGGTCCGACTCTCTTATCTGTAGGTGGTTTAGGCGATTACTCCTCCTCCTGACGGTGCAACTGCTCTACATAGATAGCGTGAGCCATCTTGTCGCGCTTTGCAATCGAAGGCTTTGTGAAGTACTGACGAGCACGAAGCTCCTTCAAAACACCTGTACGCTCATACTTACGCTTAAACTTCTTGAGA
>JAZLDJ010000097.1:0-27688 GCA_045614685.1 Alistipes sp.
CGCGCCAAACTCTTACTATAACCCTAACCAAACACCACAAACATTGGAAAGACTATACACCGCATTTACTAACTCTACGGGCGTAACCACCGACTCTCGAAAGATCGAAGTCGGTGCGCTCTTTTTTGCACTGCACGGTGCATCGTTCGACGGCAGCGACTACGCAGTTCAGGCCCTCGAGCAGGGAGCCTCGGCTGCAGTCATCGACCGCAAAGATATTCTTGACGAGAATCCCGACTATGCCGAGCAACTAATCTTGGTGGACGACACATTGCAAGCCCTGCAGGCATTGGCGCAGGAGCATCGTCGCCGTTTGGCCATACCAATCATTGCCATTGCGGGTAGCAACGGCAAGACCACCACAAAGGAGCTCGTGTCGCGCGTATTGGCCGAGAAGTTCGAAACCTCGACCACCAAGGGTAACCTCAACAACCATATCGGAGTGCCGTTGACACTCTTGGCTATGACCCTCGAGACCGAATTTGGCGTAGTGGAGATGGGCGCAAGCGCACAAGGCGAGATAGCCCTACTCTGCTCGATTGCCGAGCCAAACTACGGAATATTGACCAACATCGGACTCTCGCACCTCGAAGGCTTCGGCGGTGTAGAGGGCATTCGCAAGGGCAAGGGTGAGCTGTTCGACCACCTCAACGAAATTGGCGGTCACGCCTTTGTTCCCCAGGAGGATGCAACGCTCTGCGCTATGGCTACCGAGCGTGAGGATTTGTCCGTAGAATACTACTCGCGCGCTATTGCCGAGGGCTTCAAGAGCAACCTCACGGGCGACTACAACCGCTTCAACATCGCTGCAGCGGTGGAGGTGGGTCGCTACTTCGGAATTGACGATACACACATTGCCGATGCCATCCTCTCGTTCAAGCCCGACAACAACCGTTCGCAAGCGGTGAAGACCGAGCGCAATCAGCTCGTGGTGGATTGCTACAACGCCAATCCATCGAGCATGGAGGTTGCCTTGGACAACATCGCAACAATGGAGGCGGAGCATAAGGTACTCATCTTAGGCGATATGCTCGAGCTTGGTGAGTGGAGCGCCGAGGCTCACCTCAACATCCTCCGCAAGGCCGATGGCGTGGCAGAGCGCATAGTGCTTGTGGGCAAGGAGTTCGCTGCTGCGCACAAAGCGAGCGAAGGCTTGGTGGCAGAGTACAAACTCTACTCTACTACTGCCGAGGCTCTCGAGGTCTTCGACAACGAGCCTATCAGCGACAGCCTCATACTACTGAAGGGCTCGCGCGGAATTAAACTCGAAACATTAATAAGCAAACTATAACACTATGAAGAGACTTTTGCTCGCAGTAGCACTGATTGCGGCTACCATATCCGTATCGGCTAAGGGTCAGCCCGAATGGCTCAAGAAGGCGAACATCTACCACATCTATCCTCTCACCTATGCCGACTCGAATGGCGATGGCATTGGCGACTTGGAGGGCATTCGCTCAAAGTTGGACTACATCAAAAGTGTAGGTTTCAACTGCATCTGGATGTCACCATGTTTCAAGAGCGCGTGGGAGGATGGCGGTTACGACATTCTCGACTTCTACACCGTAGACCCTCGCTTCGGCACAAACGAGGATTTGAAGCGACTCATAGATGACGCCCACAAGAAGGGCATCAAGATTTTGCTCGACCTCGTGGCTGGTCACACATCCAACAAGCACCCTTGGTTCCAGCAGTCGTTGAAGGCGGAGCGCAACGAGTACTCCGACTATTACATTTGGACCGAAGGTCACACTATGCCTCAGCCAAGCTTCCGTTGGGTGGACAACGACTACCCTCGTGACGGAATCTATTTGAGCAACTTCTTCCCTATTCAGCCGGCATTGAACTATGGCTACTACAATCCGAATCCGAAGAATAGCTGGGAGCAGTCGTACGATGCCCCCGGCCCAACCGCCGTTCGCAACGAGTTGAAGAAGATTATCGCCTACTGGTGCGATATGGGATGCGACGGTTTTCGTGTAGATATGGCGAAGTCGTTGGTCAAGGGCGACAACAAGGCTCAAGATGGCGTAATGCGACTTTGGAAGGAGATTTTCGAGTGGTACAACACGAAGTATCCCGAGAATATTATGCTATCGGAGTGGTCGTACCCTAAACAATCTATCTCGGCCGGATTCAACATCGACCTTCTCATTCACAACGGTATTGGCGGCAAGGTCTATCGCCCGCTTGTGTGCGAAACCACCGACAAGATGGTGCCCACCGTATGCTACTTCAACCGTCAGGGCAAGGGCGAGGTGCGCAAGGCTATGGAGCAGTACACCAAGATTTACAACGACTATCGCGCACTCGGAGGCTACGCTTCGATGCCTACCTGCAGCCACGATATTTGGCGTTTGACCCGAATGAATCGTAACACGCCAGAGGAGCAGAAGGTATCAATCACCCTCTTCCTCACACTGCCAACCCCACCTATTGTATATTATGGTGAGGAGATTGGTATGCGCAACCTCGAGTATGCCTTCCCGAAGGAGGGAAGCTTTTCATCGCGCAACCGCTCGACCTGTCGTACCCCTATGCAGTGGAGCACCGAGCCTAACGCAGGTTTCTCGACTGTAAAGGATGCAAAGAAGCTCTACCTTCCGGTGGATAATGCCCCTACATTCCCGAATGTTGCCGAGCAAGAGAACAACCCGAACTCGGTACTTTCGTACGTAAAGGGCTTGTTGGCATTGCGTGGCAAGACCCCAGCACTCGGCGTTGAGGGTGAGTGGAAGTATGTGGGCGACTTGGACAACCCATACCCTATGATTTACGCGCGTACGCTCGGCGAGGAGAAGTATGTCGTGGTATTCAACCCTGCCGACCGCGAGGTCGAGGGCTCGATTGCTCCGATGGGCAAAAAGGCCGAGTGGGTCTATGGCAATAACGAAAAACTTGCCAAGTGCAAGACATCGAAGGAGGGCCACACCTTCAAAATGAAACCTATAAGTGTAGCAATTTTCAAGATTAACTAATATAAATATATGGAAGAGAAGAAGAACATCTCCTTGCCAGAGAACGCCTATCGCGAATTGAAGCCAGGCGAGGAGTATAAGCCGATAATGCCAGCTGAGAGCACCCCAGCCGAGGCTACACCATACTCGGTTACTATGGGTGTTGTTATGGCTATTATATTCTCGGCTGCTGCGGCCTTCCTCGGTTTGAAGGTTGGCCAGGTGTTCGAGGCTGCTATCCCTATCGCCATTTTGGCAGCAGGTATAGGCTCGATGCGTGGCAAGAAGCGCAGCATGTTGGGCGAGAATGTTATGATTCAGTCTATCGGAGCCTCGTCGGGCGTGATTGTGGCAGGTGCCATCTTCACCCTCCCTGCGCTCTACATCCTCGGTCTCGAAGCGGAGTTCTACAAGGTATTCCTCTCGTCGTTGTTGGGTGGCGTGTTGGGCATTGTATTGCTCATCCCATTCCGTAAGTATTTCGTAAAGGATATGCACGGTAAGTACCCATTCCCCGAGGCTACTGCCACAACCGAGGTGCTTGTTTCGGGCGAGAAGGGTGGCAAGCAAACCAAGCTTTTGGTGGCAGCCGGTCTTATTGGTGGATTGTACGACTTTGCCGTATCGACATTCGGTGCGTGGGCAGAAACCATATCGACCAAGATGACCGAATTTGGTGCAGCCATCGAGAGCAAGTTCAAGGTTGAAGGCTCGGTGAATACGGGCGCAACGCTGCTCGGTTTGGGCTATATCATTGGATTGAAATATGCCGTAATCATCACTGCGGGCTCGTGCCTCGTATGGTTTGTTATCGTGCCTCTCGTGGGCTATGTAATGCCCGATGCAGCGTCTATGAGCGCGGCCGATCTCTTCAAAGATTATGGTCGACCAATCGGTATCGGAGGTATCGCTATGGCTGGTTTGATTGGCATCATCAAGCAAGCTGGCATCATCAAACAGGCCGTCGGCCTTGCTACTCGCGAGCTTAGTGGCAAGAAGCAAGAGGCGGCTACCGAGCGTACTCAGCGCGATATATCAATGAGAACTATCCTTGCGGTAATTATCGCGGTGCTTATCACCACCTTTATATTCTTCCAATTCGGAGTGTTGGGCAACTGGCTCTACACCATTGTTGCTTTGCTGATTGTGCTCGTCATCTCGTTCCTCTTCACCACCGTGGCGGCAAATGCCATTGCCATCGTGGGCTCGAACCCTGTGTCGGGTATGACCCTGATGACACTTATTCTCAGCTCGCTGGTGTTGGTTTCGATTGGCCTAAAGGGTAACGAGGGTATGACCGCAGCGCTCATCATCGGTGGCGTTGTCTGCACCGCACTCTCTATGGCGGGCGGCTTCATCACCGACCTTAAGATTGGCTATTGGCTCGGCTCTACACCTCGCACACAGCAGAAGTGGAAGTTCCTCGGCACCTTGGTGTCGGCTGCTACAGTTGCGGGCGTGATGATTATCCTCAACAAGACCTATGGCTTTGCAGGCGACAATGGCCTTGCCGCACCACAGGCAAATGCTATGGCTGCCGTTATTCAGCCATTGATGGAGGGTGGCGAGACACCTTGGATTCTCTACTTCGCAGGTGCTGTGTTAGCACTTGTGTTGAATTGGATTGGCGTGCCAGCATTAGCATTCTCGCTCGGTATGTTCATCCCTATGTCGCTGAATGCTCCACTTGTTGTGGGTGGCGCTATCGCTTGGTACGTATCGACACGCTCGAAGGACGAGGCTTTGAATAAGGCTCGCTACGACCGCGGTACACTCCTCGCCTCGGGCTTTATTGCCGGTGGTGCGTTGATGGGCGTTGTTGCCGCAGTTCTCAAGTTTGCAGGTGCCGACCTCTATATGACCGAGTGGGCTCAGACAGGCTCATACGAATTGCTCGCCGTTGTGATGTACGTTGCTCTTGCACTCTACTTCACCTTGCACACCATGCAAGCTAAGAGGGAGAAGTAGGCCGACATAGGTTCGCAACATGGGATTTAGCCCTCTTGCCGTGCATAGAATTTCAGATATGCATTGTAAGAGGGCAAAATCGATAATTTTAAGCTACTTTTCTGAACTTTAGTCTCAAAATATTTGCAAACTAGAAAACTTTTACTTAATTTTGTAATGACAACTTAATTAACAAACCTTTTAAAACTTTAATGATTATGAAAAAGATGTGGAAACTTGCTGTTGTTGCTTTGGCAGCAGTTGCATTCGTAGCATGTAGTTCACCAACTAGCAAGGCAGAGGAATTTGCTCAGAAAATTAAGGAGGCAGGTAGCGACCTAACAAAGCTTGAGCAGATCGAGAAGGAGATGGACGAGTATGTGAAGGGCCTCGATGCCGATGAGAAGAAAGAGTGGGATGAGGCATGTAAGAAGTATATCGATGCAGCAAATACTGCAATTAATGCTGCAAACCAGGCTATGGAGGCTTACGGTAACTTCTAATCTACAATCTCACAAAGAGAGAGAGTTCGGTTTTCCGAACTCTTTTTTTTGTATTACGCCACAACTTCGCAGCCAAATATTTGCAACATTTAGGAGATATAGCTAAATTTGTATTGTTAATTAAATACTCAAAACCTTAAAAACTTTTATTATTATGAAAAAGATGTGGAAACTTGCTGTTGTTGCTTTGGCGGTATTTGCATTTGTTGCTTGTGGTGGCTCAGCAGAGAAAAAGGCGGAACCTTCTGTTAAAGATTATGCTAACGAATTTGCCCAGAAAATGTGTAATGCGGCTAAGTCTAACGATGTAGCTAAGGTTGAGAAACTTGAGAATGAGATAGATAAGTATGTTGATGGCCTAGACGAGGAAAAGGCCGAGGAATTCGAGCAGGCTTTTGCAAAGAAGTGTGCTGAATTGGCAAGCCAAGCTATAGATGAATTTGGCCTCTAAGCTACATCTACGTACAGAAAAAGAGTTCGGCAAACGCCGAACTCTTTCCGTTTTATCTTGTCTACAAACTATTTTGTAGCAGTCTGCTCTGCCGAAGTCTGTGCTGTTGCACCAGAGGTGGCATCGCCACTTGCATTAACACTCTTCACAAGGAGATCCTCGTAGCTATATCCATCCTCTCCTAAATAGTAGTCTAAGAAAGACTGGAATTGATAATCGTCAGCAAGGGTCTTTCGATACTCATTAATATTCTCGAAAATAGGAGTAAGGGCCTGTGCATTATCGGCGTTAGCTACCAACGAACTACTAAAATACAAAGCATTTACAGCTAAAAACATATCATTAAAATCAGCATCAGACGCAGTCTTATCTAACACAGCGATAAACTCACTCTTATCCTCGCCCGAAAGGATGTTTGCATACTCAACAATCTCTGCAGCCAACGTCTTCATTCGTGCCTTATCCTCGTAATAGGCATCCATCACCTCTTCGGCATATCTCTTTGCTCGGTCGGTCACTGTAGTACAAGAGGTGCAGAGTGCAGCACAAGCAACAGCCACAATCATCAATAGTTTTTTCATCATGTTTTTATCTGTTTAATTTGTTTATATTCCAACTGGCAAAAGTAGAGAATAAATTTATTATATGCAAATTCTTACCACGAATTTCAATGAACCCCAAAATAGCATCAACCAACAGGTATTTATCCCCACAAAAAAGAGTTCGGCCACAAGACCGAACTCTAAGATAGACGCCGACAACAAGGCGCTTATCAAGTTAAACTAGTTGCCTACCTCACAGAGGAACTTAATGCGTACAAGGCGAATCTCCTCCTCGGTGTACTCGCCGCCGAGTTCGTCGATAGCCTCGCTGAGAGAATCGCTCTCGGCATCCTCCTTGAAGTAGAGGTATATATCCTCAATCTTATCCTCGTCCATATAGCTATTGAGGTAGTACTGGATATTGAGCTTAGTACCCGAGTTGACAATAGCCTCGATTTCGGACAAGAGTTCGTCGAAGCTAAGATTCTTGGCGCGAGCAATATCGTCGAAATCCATCTGTCGGTCGATAGACTGAATGATGAAAATCTTATTTCCAGCCTTATTAGCCACCGACTTAACCACAAGGTCCTGAGGGCGGATAATCTCGTTCTCCTCGACATAGACCTTGATAAGTTCGACAAACTCCTTACCAAACTTATTGGCCTTACCAACACCTACGCCCGAGATATTCTGCATCTCCTCGATGGTGATTGGATACTGAATGGCCATATCCTGCAACGAAGGGTCCTGGAAGATTACAAACGGAGGTAAGTCGTGCTTCTGCGCAACCTTACGACGCAAATCCTTCAACATAGCAAAGAGTTGCTCGTCGGCTACGCCTCCACCCTTTGGTACCGATGCTACTGCCTCGCGCTCCTCCTCATCGTAGTCGCGGTCCTCGGCAATCTTCACCTTGGTAGGGTTGGCAATATAAGCCTCGCCCGCAGCGTTTATCGAGATAAGACCATAGTTTTCGATATTCTTGTCGATAAAGCCCATGATAAGGCCCTGACGCACAACGGCCGACCAGTAGCGCTCGCCCTTGCTCTTGCCGATGCCGAACCACTCCAACTTGGCGTGGCCGAAGCTCTTGATTGCTGCGGTAGTCTTGCCCACGAGCAACGAGACGAGATAGCCCATCTTAAACTTATCGCCAATGGCACGCAATGCTTCCAACGCCTTGACCAAGTCTTGGGTAGCATCAACCAGAGGACGCGGTGTGCAGCAGTTGTCGCACGCACCGCAATTGTCCTCGTGATACTCCTCGCCAAAGTAGTGAAGCAACGTCTTGCGACGGCACATTGCACTCTCGGCATATGACTCTGTCTCGAGGAGCAATAGTTTACCAATCTCTTGCTCGGCAACCGGCTTGCCCTGCATAAACTTCTCGAGCTTCTGTATATCCTTATAATTATAAAAGGTAAGACAGTGTCCCTCGCCACCATCACGACCGGCACGACCCGTCTCCTGATAGTAGCCCTCGAGCGACTTTGGAATATCGTAGTGGATAACAAAGCGCACATCGGGTTTGTCGATACCCATACCAAAGGCTATGGTTGCCACGATAACATCTACACCCTCCATCAAGAAGGCATCCTGGTTCTCGGCACGGGTCTGCGCATCCATACCTGCGTGGTAGGCGCGCGCCTTGATGTTGTTTGCTACGAGAAGCTCGGTTAGTTCCTCTACCTTCTTACGTGCCAAACAGTAGATGATACCGCTCTTGCCCTCGTTCTGCTTGATATAACGAATAATATCGCGGTCGGGATCGTTCTTTGGTCGCAACTCGTAGTAGAGGTTTGGACGGTTGAACGACGACTTGAAGACCACAGCATCGGTCATACCGAGGTTCTTCTGGATATCCAACTGCACCTTTGGAGTTGCGGTTGCAGTGAGGGTGATGAGTGGTGCTTGGCCAATATCATTGATGATAGGACGGATGCGGCGATACTCAGGGCGGAAGTCGTGACCCCACTCCGAGATACAGTGCGCCTCGTCGATGGCATAGAACGATATCTTGATCTTGCGCAAGAAGGCGATGTTATCCTCCTTGGTTAGCGACTCGGGGGCAAAATAGCGCAACTTGGTCTTGCCCGCCAACACCTCGTCGCGCACCTGCTGGATAGCCGAGCGCGAGAACGATGAGTTGAGGAAGTGGGCAATACCCGAATTATCGGGGAAGGTGCGCATCGCATCGACCTGATTCTTCATCAAGGCAATCAACGGCGAGATGATGATGGCAACACCATCCATCATCAAGGCCGGCAACTGATAACACAGCGACTTTCCACCACCTGTTGGCATCAACACAAAGGTATCACGCCCCGACAAGAGGTTGAGGATAACCTCCTCCTGATTCCCCTTGAACGAGGTGAAACCAAAGTATTCTTTTAGCTTCTCGCGTAATAATTGTCTATCAATCGTTGGTTGTGACATAATCAATTATGCTCTAAAATTTAGCTTTTAACAAAATTTCATATCAAAGATATAAAATAATTTCGGAAAAAAACGTAACTTTGTCTGAAAATTATTAGAAAAATTTTTGTTGTATGAGGCTTTACACTACAGACCTTGTCAAAAAATATAAGTCGCGCACCGTTGTAGACCACGTCTCTATCGACGTGCAACAGGGTGAGATTGTGGGACTTTTGGGTCCGAACGGAGCAGGTAAGACCACCTCATTCTATATGATTGTAGGACTTATCAAGCCAAATGCTGGTCGCATCTTCCTCGAGCAGGATGATGGCCGCATCAACGAGCTTACCAAGCTTCCGGTCTACAAGCGTGCTCAGTTGGGCGTAAGCTACCTCGCACAGGAGGCTTCGGTATTCCGCAACCTCAGCGTCGAGGATAATATTCGCGCTGTGTTGGAGATGACGAAATACTCGAAGGAGTATCAGCGTCACCGCACCGAGGAGCTCATCGAGGAGTTCCGTCTACAGAAGGTTCGCAAGAGCTATGGTAACCAACTCTCGGGTGGCGAGCGTCGTCGTACCGAGATTGCTCGTGCCATTGCCATCAACCCTTCGTTCGTGTTGCTCGACGAGCCATTTGCGGGAGTAGACCCTATCGCGGTGGAGGATATTCAGAGCATCGTGGCAACCCTCAAGAACAAGAATATTGGCGTTATCATCACCGACCACAACGTGGATGAGACACTCGCCATCACCGACCGCACCTACCTTCTATACGAAGGCAAGATTCTCAAAACGGGTACTGCCGAGGAGTTGGCCGAAGATGAGTTGGTACGTAAGGTTTACCTCGGTAAGAACTTCGAGCTGAGAAAGAATCACAAGTTCGAGCTTCCCAACGAGTAATTTCGAATTCTGAACACTGATTTTTGAATTATATGGATAAATCTGTCCCGCGAGGGCGTATCGAAGGCGTAGCGACGCCACCATGCTCCAAAAGTTACGCACAACGTGCCTTGGCTGCAGCTCTGCTGGCCGATGGCGAAACCGTATTGCGCAATCTAGATTTCTGCGACGACACTCTGTCGGCCATTCGAGTGATTGAAACTCTCGGCGCCAAGGTCGAGCGTCTCGACGAACGCACCGTAAAGGTCTATGGAGGCCTTGCCCCAAAGAGCGACCTGCTGAATATGGGCGAGTCGGGCTTGGCTACTCGAATGTTCACCCCTATAGCATCGCTCTGCAACACACCTATCACTGTACAGGGCGAGGGCACTCTACTCTACCGTCCAATGCATATGATGATTGAGCCACTACGCAAACTCGGCGTAGACGTTCGTGACGGAGGTGGACGTCTGCCTGTTGAGGTGTGCGGACCAATGCGCGGAGGCGAAATCGAGGTAGATGGCTCGGTATCGTCACAGTTCCTCACAGGTCTCTTGATGGCCCTGCCATTAGCTAAGGAGGACACAACAATCGCGGTGGAGAATGCCGTGTCGACACCATATCTCGATATGACAATCGATTTGGCATCGAAGTTCGGTGTCAACATCCAACATAACGACTACAAAGAGTTCTTCGTCGAAGGAGAACAAGAGTATAAGGCTACCGACCTCGTTATCGAGGGCGACTGGAGCGCAGCAGCAATGCTTCTCGTGGCTGGAGCTATTGCCGGCGAGATAACACTCACAAACGTATCGCTCCTCTCGAAGCAGGCCGACGTGGCTATCTGCGACGCTTTGGTACGTGCCGGAGCGTTGGTTACAAGCGAGCCCGACAAGGTAACGGTCGAGCAGCGCAACTTGGTAGGCTTCGAGTTCGACGCCACAAACTGCCCCGACCTCTTCCCTGCATTGGCAGCCTTGGCCGCTGCAGCCGAGGGCGAGAGCGTAATCTATGGCACTCACCGACTCGAGCACAAGGAGTCGAATCGTGCCGAGACTATCGCTTCGGAGTATGCTAAGTTGGGCATTGAAGTGATACTCGAGGGCGACACTATGCGCATCAAGGGTGGCTCGATTAAGGCTACCGAGGTGGAGAGTCACCACGACCACCGCATAGCGATGTCGCTGGCTGTATCGGCACTCCGCTCGGATGGCGAGATGATCATCCACAATGCCGAGTGCGTAGCAAAGAGTTTCCCAGACTTCTTCACGGTGTTGGATTCGTTGAGAAAGGAGTAGATCTATGTGGCACAACTCGTTTGGTTCGAACTTTAGAATCTCGATTTGGGGAGCTTCGCACACCCCTGAGATGGGCCTACGCATAGAGGGCGTACCGAGTGGCATTGCCCTCACGGAGGAGGACTTTGTGGCGGATATTGCACGTCGCAAACCAGCAGATGCAAGCGCAACGCCTCGCATCGAGGGCGACATACCGCACATCGTTGCGGGCGTTTGCAATGGCCTGACTACAGGCGAGCCAATCGAAATTGTATTCGAAAATAACAACACACGTTCGTCCGACTATTCGCAGTTCGAGCGTCAGCCTCGACCTTCACACGTAGACTTTGTGGCACGCGCAAAGTATGGCCCTGAGGTGGACCTTCGAGGTAGCGGACAGTTCTCGGGACGTATGACACTGTTGCTTGTGGCAGCAGGAGTAGTTGCTAAAAAGATAGTTGAGGGAGTTGAGTATTCGACCTCTATTGTGGAGCTTGGCGGCTCGCGCAATAGCACAGAGTTCGACGAGATAGCATCTGCCGCACGTCGCGATGGCGACTCGGTGGGTGGCGTTGTGGAGTGCCGTGCCAAGGGTGTTAAAGTTGGCCTTGGCGAGCCATTCTTCGACTCGGCCGAGAGCATCATTGCACACCTTATGTTCTCGGTACCTGCGGTTAAGGGTGTTGAGTTCGGTAGCGGCTTCGAGGGTGTACGTCTTCGCGGCTCGGAGCGCAACGACTGCTTCGTCGATGGCGAGGGCCACACCGCAACCAACAACGAAGGTGGCATAAACGGAGGCATCACCAATGGTAACGACGTGGTGGTGCGCGTGGCGATAAAACCTACACCAAGTATCTCGCGCGAGCAGATGACCTACAACAAGGAGTTGGGCGAGGTGGCACCACTCTGCATCAAGGGTCGCCACGACGCCTGCATAGTACGTCGTGCTGCAGTGGTTGTGGAGTCGGTTGTAGCCATTGCATTGGCCGAATTAACACTTAATATTTAACTTTTGCGATGACCATTCGTCTTATTATCCGTTCGATACGAGAAGCTATAGAGCCCCTATACGGAGTTCACGAGGCGGAGACGATAGCACGAATAGTGGTGTGCGAGAAGTTGGGATACTCACTTTCGCAGATGGTGGCTCACTACGACGAAGAGGCCGAGATTGCCGACCTTGAGCGCATCACCACCGAACTTACGAGTGGTCGTCCCGTACAATATGTATTGGGCAAGGCTGAGTTCTGCGAGATGGAGTTTAAGGTCGAGGAGGGGGTATTGATTCCTCGCCCCGAGACCGAGGAGTTGGTCTATCACATAGTGGAGACTACAACACCAGGTGCGCGAATCCTAGACATCGGAACGGGCAGTGGAGCCATAGCGATTGCGCTATCGAAGTTGATAGAGGGAGCGGAGGTAGTTGCCATAGATATATCGAGCGAGGCATTGGCCATAGCTCGACGCAATGCCGAACGTCTTGACGCAAATGTGGAGTTCGTCGAGGCCGACGCTTTGGGCGACTTGAGTATGCTAGGCACGTTCGACATCATAGTATCGAATCCGCCATATATTCCGCAGAGCGATATCGTCGAGATGCGAAAGAATGTGGTAGATTTCGAGCCTCACACGGCTCTGTTTGTGCCCGACAACGACCCGTTGTGTTTCTATCGTGCAACGGCCAAGAATGGCACTACGATGCTTCGTGAGGGCGGAGCCATTTGGTTCGAGATATACGAAAAATTGGGCGAGGAGCTCTGCGCTATGATGGCAGAGATGGGCTATTCGCACAACAAAATAATTGAGGACTGCAACCTCAAACCACGAATGGTATGGAGCAGAAGGTAGCACCCAAGAGGCGATCAAAGACGGCGGAGCAGGCGCTACAGGCGTTGATGCGACAGTGTGCCCGCGCAGAGCGCTCATCGGGCGATGCTCTGCGACTGATGAAGCAGTGGGGCGTGGCAGACGAGGATGCTCGCAAGGTGGTTGCCAAGCTTCGTGCCGACCGCTTTATAGACGATGCTCGCTATGCCGAGGCCTACACGCGGGACAAGCTCAACCTCAGTGGCTGGGGCGCTCGCAAAATAAAGATGGGACTACGCACCAAGGGTGTGGCTCAGGATATTATCGAAGAGGTCGTTTCGCCAATGTTTGCCGATGCCGATATGGGCTCGCGACTCGAGCAGGTGCTACGCAACAAGTTTCGCACCTTGCGCTACAAGGACAACTACGATGCCAAGGTTAAGCTAACACGCTTTGGTGTATCGCGAGGCTTCGATATAGATATGGTGCTCGATTGCGCCACCAAGATTGTAGAGGATTAAAACTACTTACTATATTAATATTATGAAGAGATTTTTAGGACTTGTATTGGGTTTTGCAATGATGTTGACTCCGATGTCGCTCTCGGCACAGGAGTTATCGAAGGCCAATACCGAGCCAATAAGCTTTAGTAACTACGTTACGAACAGCTTCATCAACTACTACACCACAGGTGGATTGCAGGAGAAGCTCTATCTGGTGACCGACAAGCCATTCTACAGTGCGGGTGACACCGTCTACTTCAGCGCCTTCCTCGTGAACTCCATCTACTTCAACCGCAGCACCGACACCAAGTTTATCTATGTGGAGTTGGTCGATGCTACGGGTATCGTGGTGCAACGACTGAGAGTGATAGGTGACGGAGGACGTTTCTACAACGCTATCAAGTTGCCAGCTCGTATCACCGCAGGACGCTACACCCTGCGTGCCTACTCGAAGTGGCAGACCAACTTCGACAAGAATCTGCTCTACTCGCGCGTGATAGAGATTGGTAACTACATCGACGACGCTGTACACACCAAGATTACCTACGAGTTCGACAACTCGGGCAAGGTGCTCGCCTCGGTAGAGGTCTCTAATAGTCAATTCTCGCCTATTCCTGGAAACCCTGTTGAGTACTCGCTCAGTCTGAATGGTCGCACCACACGTCACATCACCAAGACCAACCAATATGGTGTATTCAGCTTCTCGTTCCGTCCGACTGCCAATATGAGCGACTTTATTCGTATGAATATCAACGCCAATGGCCGTAAGCTCGACCGCAAGGTGCAGATTCCGTCGTTCGAGGACGACTTCTCGGCGAAGTTCCTTCCCGAGGGTGGTAATCTTGTTGCTGGTATCGAGCAGGTGATTGCCTTCAGCGCCGTGGGTGTAGATGGTCGTCACGTAGATGTTGAAGGCGTGGTACAAACCAAGGCTGGTACAGAGGTTTGCACCATCCGCTCCAACCACAATGGTATGGGTAAATTCACTCTGAAGGCCAATGCCGACGAGACCTACATAGCAACCCTAACCACAAAAGAGGGCATTTCTCGTTCGTTCACGCTACCTACGGCTCAGCCTGCGGGATGCGCCCTAAAGCTCGAAACCGATGGCTCGAAGTCGGCAATATTGTATGTGCTCACCACACAGAACTTCCCTCGCAATCAATTGGTTGCAGTGGTTCAGTCGCGTGGTATTGTAAACTACGTTATTGAGGATCTCTCGCGTCCGCTCCGCATTCCGCTCGAGAAATTGCGCAGTGGTGTAGCGCAGATTACGTTGGTTGATAGATTCACTCGTCAGGTGGTGGCTCAGCGACTCTTCTTCGTGCGTGGTGCAGTTGCTTCGGCAACCATTACACCTAGCGTCAAGAAGTTTGCTCCGCGCGAAAGAGTACAGGTGGATTTTGCAGTGAAAGGTAGCAATGGTGCTGCAGTCAAGGGCGACTTCGTGGTTGCTGTGACCGATGCAGAACTTCTCAAGGAGAGCCAGGATGCCGACAATATCTTCACCTATATGTTACTCAACTCCGAGTTGAAGGGCTATGTAGAGAATCCGAAATACTACTTCGAAAAGGACGATGCCGAGCACAACGAGCATCTCGACTTGGTGATGCTGACACACGGCTGGCGTCGCTATAATATGAACACCATTCTTGCGGGTAAGAAGCCTCTTATCTACCACCCTATGGAGGTGGAGCAGAGCATCACCGGTAAGGTGCACGGCAACCTCGGCAAGGTGAAGAATCCGAGCGTGATGATTTTCCGCAACCGCAAGGAGTACCTCGGTGTACACTCGCTCAACAAGTCGAACCGTTTCTACATCACAGGTGTAGATTCACCCGATACAACCACCTACTTGCTCCAGGCGCTCAATCGCGAAGGAAGCAGTGCGCGTGTGCGTATCAAGGTAGACCCATATGTCTACCCTACAGCCCCTATTCTTCCACGTGAGGTATTCCACAAGAAGACAGAGAAGTCGCTCACCGAGGAGTATATGGTGCGTTCGAAGCAGAACTACTACGAGGATGGCGGTATGCCTGTAGTCGATATCGACGCTGTGGTTATTACCGCTCAGCGCATACAGACATACGACTACTCGTCGTCGCTCAACGACTTCAACACCGTAGGTGGCGATATGACCCGATTTGTCTCGATTTTCGATGCATTGCAACGTTTCCGTAAGCTAGAGATTGTCGGCAATGACGTCTACGTTGCGTCGCCTCGTCTCCACAAATCTGCAATCTCGAGTTCGCAGGAGAGTTCTAGTGTAGGAAACAGCAGCGACGACGATGATGCAGGCGGTGGCGGCGGTAGCGACATCACCGATGTTGAGGTAAATATGGACGACAAGGCCGACCTTATGCCGGCACTCTATGTCAATGGCCAGCAGATGGATATGGGCGTTATCGACGCCTACCCGATGAGCGAGGTTATCAGCGTGTCGTACCTCGATAAGTTCGAGGCTATGGCTGCAGGTATGTCGTCGGAGACAGGTGTTATCATCCTCCACGTACGCGACATCAACGCTCGCGAGAAGTTCCTCATCAACTCTATGGCCGAGGTTATTGTACCTGGTTACGCCACACCTGTCGAGTTCTACGCACCAGACTACTCTGTGAAGAACGACAAGGAGAAGAAGGATAACCGTACCACCATTGCGTGGGTTCCATCCTTGCAGAGCAACTCTTTGGGCGATGCTTCGATGGCGTTCTGGACAGCCGATCGACAGTCTAACTACCGCGTTGTAATCGAGGGTATCACCTCCGATGGCGAGCTTCTCCACGAAGAGATGATTCTACAAGCAAAGTAGCAGCAAAAATGAATAATTGAGGAGGATGTTCATGCAGAACATCCTCTTTTTTTTTGCATTTACGCACCCCCTATTTGCCACCTTGAATGCGCAAGAAAAGTTGCATATTATGGGGTAGAAATGAGAATTTTCTGCATACTTTTGCAGATATGCGCGACGAACGAAAGAAATTATACCTATTTTATAAAATAATTGCAAAATTGGGTACAACCATAGTGAAAAATCGCTACATTTGTGGATATATTTGTTCGAATACAAAAAAAAATATAAGCATATCAACTATATGAATAAAAATTCAATTAACATAGTTTTTGCACAGCCCGAGCATGCTGAATATGCCGAGCGCATCTGCCAACTCATCTACGAGTCGGCACTCCAGCGCGGTACCGGTATTGCTCGTCGCTCGCCCGAGTATATCGCAGCCAAGATAAATGGCGGCAAGGCGGTAGTGGCTCTCGATGGCGACAAGTTGGTTGGCTTTAGCTACATCGAGTGCTGGGGACACGGCGACTATGTAGCCACCTCGGGTTTGATTGTAGACCCCGAGTATCGTCACCTCGGATTGGCGGGTGAGATCAAGAAGCGCACCTTCGAGTTGGCGCGTATGCGTTTCCCATTTGCAAAGTTGTTTAGTATCACCACCTCGTTGCCGGTTATGAAGCTCAACTCGCGACTTGGCTACAAGCCTGTAACCTTCTCGGAGTTGACCGATGACGACGAATTCTGGCGTGGCTGCGAGGGATGTTGCAACTACGACATCCTCACACGCAACAACCGCCGCATGTGTCTCTGCACAGGTATGCTCTACGACCCAAAGACACCAATGGTGAAGCAGTCGTGGTGGAGCCCATACGGAATGGTTATCAAAAACGTATTCAAGAAGATCTTCCATTTGAAATAATTAAAAAAACAGAATATTATGAGCAAGAAAGTAGTTTTAGCATTCAGCGGAGGTTTGGACACCTCTTTCTGCGTAAAGTATCTGACCGAGGAGTTGGGTTACGAGGTTTATACAGCAATCGCCAATACAGGTGGTTTTTCGGACGAGGAGTTGGCATCTATCGAGGAGCGCGCATATCGCCTCGGCTCGAAGCAGCACGCCACACTCGACATCACCGAGGAGTACTACGAGCGTAGTATCAAGTATATGGTCTTTGGTAATGTATTGCGTAATGGCACCTACCCTATCTCGGTATCGTCGGAGCGTATCTTCCAGGCTATGGCGATTATTCAGTATGCCAAGGAGGTGGGCGCAGATTGCGTGGCTCACGGCTCGACTGGTGCAGGTAACGACCAGGTGCGTTTCGACCTTACATTCCAGATTATGGCTCCAGAGATTGAGATTATCACCCCAACACGCGATATGACCCTCACTCGTGAGTACGAGATCAACTACCTCAAGGAGCGTGGCTATGTAGCCGACTTCACCAAGTTGGAGTACTCTATCAACAAGGGTTTGTGGGGTACTAGCGTAGGTGGCAAGGAGACCTTGCACTCGGAGCAGACTTTGCCTGACCACGCCTACCCTTCGCAGGTTACAGCCGAGGGCGAGGAGTCGCTCAAGATTGGCTTCGTAAAGGGTGAGATTTCGACCGTTAATGGCGTGGAGTACGCAAGCAAGGTTGACGCTATCCGTGCCGTGGAGGCTATTGCTTCAAAGTATGGCATCGGTCGCGATATGCACATTGGCGACACCATCATCGGCATCAAGGGCCGTGTAGGTTTCGAGGCTGCGGCTCCGATGTTGATTATCAACGCTCACAAGATGCTCGAGAAGCACACCCTCACCAAGTGGCAGATGTACTGGAAGGACCAGGTGGGTACTTGGTATGGTATGTTCCTCCACGAGGCACAGTACCTCGATCCTGTGATGCGCGACATCGAGGCTATGTTGCTCCACTCGCAGGAGAATGTGAATGGTGTGGTTGAGATCACACTCCGTCCACTCTCGTACACCTTGGTAGGTGTGGAGTCGTCATTCGATTTGATGAAGACCGACTTTGGCGAGTATGGCGAGGTGAACAAGGCTTGGAGTGCTGACGACGTGAAGGGCTTTACCAAGATTATGGCAAACCCTCTCAAGATCTATTACAATAACCAGAAAAAGAACGGTAAATAGTGATAAAGGTAGGTATCATAGGTGGAGCAGGCTACACCGCGGGTGAGTTGATTCGTTTGTTAATCAACCACCCGCAGGTGGAGATAGCCTTTATCCACTCGACAAGTAACGCGGGTAACCTCGTGAGCGAGGTGCACGGAGGCTTATACGGAGAGTGCGACTTGCGCTTTGCTGCAGAGTACGACTTGGAGGCAATCGACGTGTTGTTCCTCTGCTCGGCTCACGGTGCAAGTGCAAAGTTTATGGAGGAGAACGAGGTGCCAGCAAAGCTAAAGATTGTGGACTTGGCACAGGACTTCCGCGACGAGCACGACGGCTTCGTCTATGGCTTGGCCGAGATGCAGCGCGAGAAGATTGCGGGCGCTACACGCATTGCCAATCCAGGATGCTTTGCTACGGCTATTCAGTTGGCATTGCTGCCACTTGCTAAGGCTCAGCTCCTCAACGACGAGGTGCATATCACCGCTATCACAGGCTCTACTGGTGCGGGCGTGAAGCCATCCTCGACAACCCACTTCTCGTGGCGTTCGGACAACATCTCGACCTACAAGGCTTTCGAGCATCAGCACCTCCTCGAGATTGGTCGCAACCTCCGTATATTACAACCTTCGTTCGACCAGGCGTTGAACTTTGTGCCTATGCGTGGCGACTTTGCTCGTGGCATCTTGGCTTCGGTCTACACCGAGTGCTCACTCTCGGCCGAGGAGGCTGTGGCACTCTACAAGGAGTACTATGCCGACTCACGTTTCTGCTTTGTGGCCGACAAGAACATCGACCTGAAGCAGGTGGTGAACACCAACAAAGCGTTAGTCTACGTGGCGAAGTATGGCTCGAAGCTCCATATCGTCTCGGTTATCGATAACCTCCTCAAGGGAGCATCGGGTCAGGCGGTGGAGAATATGAACCTTATCTGCGGATTCGACGAAAAAATGGGACTCAACCTTAAACCAAGCGCATTTTAACGATGAAACTTTTTGATGTATATAGCTTGTACGACATAGAGCCTACCTATGGTAATGGCAACTATGTCTACACAGAAGATGGCACCGAGTATTTGGACCTATATGGCGGTCACGCAGTGATTTCGGTGGGACACGCCCATCCGCACTATGTAAAGGCGGTGTCGGAGCAGGTGGCGAAGCTTGGCTTCTACTCGAACTCGGTGGAGAACTCACTCCAGGTGGAGTTGGCCGAGAAGTTGGGCAAGGCGAGCGGCTACGACGACTATGCGCTCTTCCTCTGCAACTCGGGTGCTGAGGCTAACGAGAATGCCATAAAGTTGGCATCGTTCCACTCGGGCAAGGCTAAGGTGTTGGCCTTCGGCAAGGCCTTCCACGGACGCACCTCGGGAGCGGTGGCGGCTACCGACAACCCAAAGATTGTGGCTCCGTTCAACCGCACTCCGAATGTGGAATTTGTGCCACTGGGCGACATCGAGGCCGTAGAGGCAAAGCTCGCAACCAACGAGTTCTGCGCTGTGCTTATCGAGGGTATTCAGGGTGTGGCAGGTATCCACTGCCCATCGAACGACTTCCTCAAGCAATTGCGCGAGGTAACTACCAAGTATGGTGTGTCGCTCATACTCGACGAGATACAGTCGGGCTATGGTCGCACGGGCGACTTCTTTGCCCATCAGCACGCCGGTATTCGTGCCGACATCATCACCTCGGCCAAGGGTATCGCCAACGGCTTCCCTATGGGTGCGGTGCTGATTGCACCACACTTCGAGGCGAAGAAGGGAATGCTTGGCACAACCTTCGGAGGCAACCACTTGGCTTGTGCGGCAGCTATTGCCGTGCTCGACATCTTCGAGAAAGAGAATCTCGTAAATAATGCTCGCGAGGTGGGCCAGTACCTCATCGAGGAGCTCAAGAAGATTCCTCAGTTGAAGGGGGTGCGCGGACGAGGCTTGATGATTGGCATCGAGATTGAGGGCTCGGCATCGGAGATGCGTCTGCAGTTCTTGAAGGAGCACCACATATTTACGGGTGGTGCAGGAGTCTCGACAGTGCGACTGCTCCCTGCGCTCACCATCACTCGTCGCGAGGCAGACAAGTTCCTCGAGGCATTCAAAACATTGTTAAACTAACTACTCACTTGATATGAAAAAGTTTACTTGCGTAGAAGATATAGGCTACTTGAAGGAGGCATTGTGCGAGGCACTCGAGGTGAAGCGTGACCGTTTTGCCTACAAGCACCTCGGCGAGAACAAGACACTGCTTATGATATTCTTCAACTCGTCACTCCGCACCCGTCTTTCGACACAGAAGGCGGCAATGAATCTCGGTATGAACGTTATGGTCTTGGATGTAAACCAGGGCGTGTGGAAGCTCGAGACCGAGCGTGGCGTGGTGATGGATGGCGACAAGGCCGAGCATCTTTTGGAGGCAATACCTGTGATGGGCTCCTACTGCGACATCATCGGAGTACGATCATTCGCAGGGTTGAAGGATCGCAACGAGGACTACGAGGAGCGTGTTATCGAGCAGTTCATCAAATACTCGGGACGTCCCGTATTCAGTATGGAGGCGGCAACACGCCATCCACTGCAGAGCTTTGCCGATATGATTACCATCGAGGAGCACAAGCGTACACAGCGCCCAAAGGTGGTCTTGACCTGGGCTCCACATCCAAAGGCTCTGCCGCAGGCTGTGGCAAACTCATTTGCCGAATGGGTATTGAAGAGCGACTACGAGCTTGTCATCACCCATCCCGAGGGTTACGAGCTCGACGAGGAGTTCACTCGTGGCG
Source organism: Alistipes sp. (assembly GCA_045614685.1). Lineage (GTDB taxonomy): Bacteria > Bacteroidota > Bacteroidia > Bacteroidales > Rikenellaceae > Alistipes. The sequence goes on from JAZLDJ010000097.1 coordinate 20,962, forward strand.
CCACCATCGAATACGACCAGCGCAAGGCATTCGAGGGTGCAGACTTTATCTACGCCAAGAACTGGTCGGCCTACAAGGGCAAGAACTATGGCAAGGTATTGTCGGAGGATAGAGATTGGACTGTAGATGCCGAGAAGATGGCCTTGACAAACAACGCCTTCTTTATGCACTGCTTGCCTGTGCGTCGCAATATGATTGTTACGGACGAGGTTATCGAGAGCGAAACCAGCCTTGTAATACCCGAGGCTGCCAACCGCGAGATATCAGCACAGGTCGTACTAAAACGAATGCTCGAAGATTTGCAGTAGATGAAAATTACAGTAGTAAAGATTGGTGGCAATGTGATTGACAACGAGGCGGCATTGGAGCGCTTCGTGGCGGACTTTGCACAGTTGCCATCGCCTAAGATACTTATCCACGGTGGTGGTAAGCTCGCTACTCGCTTGGCCGAGAAGCTCGAGATACCTACCACAATGATTGAGGGTCGCAGAGTGACCGATGCAGCCACTTTGGATGTTGTAACCATGGTCTATGCTGGTTTAATAAACAAACAGGTAGTAGCCAAGTTGCAACGTGAGGAGTGCAATGCACTCGGATTCTCGGGTGCTGACGGCAATATGATACCTGCTGTAAAGCGCAATCCCGAGCCTCTCGACTACGGTTATGTAGGAGATATTGATGCTTCGAAGATTAACACCGCGTTGCTTGCTTCGCTATTGGAGAGTGGTGTAACACCCGTATTCTGTGCCATTACGCACAATGGCGAGGGTACACTACTAAACTCCAACGCAGATAGTGTGGCTTCGGCAGTAGCAGTGGCTGCTTCGACAATAGCCGATACTAACCTTATATTCTGCTTCGAGAAGCAGGGTGTATTGCGAGATGTAGAGGATGATAGTTCGGTCATCTCGCTTATCACCAAGGATGATTACCCTACTTTGCGTAGTGAGGGTATCATCAGCAAGGGTATGATACCCAAGATTGATAACGCCTTCCGCGCTATTGACGAGGGCGTGAAGAGTGTTACAATCAAGCACTCGGAGCGCGTAGCCGACCCAACAGCGGGTACAACGATAAAATAATGAACACTATAGAGCTACTCCAGCGTCTCATCGCCACTCCGTCGCTTTCGGGCGAGGAGAGTGCTACAGCCGATATTCTCGCAGCAGAACTCGCTTCGAGAGGGGTCGATGTGCATCGTCTGCACAACAATATTTGGGCGTTGAGCAAGGGTTTCGATGCGTCGAAGCCTACGCTTATGCTCAACTCACACCAAGATACGGTGAAGCCTTCGGCTGCCTATACGCGCAATCCATTCGAACCGACAATCGAGGAGGGACGACTCTATGGCCTCGGTAGCAATGATGCAGGAGCGTCGCTTGTTGCTCTGCTCACCACCTTCTGCAACAACTACGACACCACGTCTGCACCCTACAACCTCCTTTTGGCACTCACTGCCGAGGAGGAGAATATGGGAGAACGAGGTATGCGAGCCTTTCTGCCACACCTCGCCGAAGAGGGCATAAAGGTAGATATGGTACTCGTTGGCGAGCCAACATCGATGCAAGCGGCAACCGCCGAGCGAGGTCTTGTCGTATTGGACTGCACGGCCCACGGCAAGAGTGGCCACGCAGCACGCAACGAGGGTGAGAATGCCATCTACAAGGCTATGTGCGACATCGAGCGACTCCGCAACTACCACTTCGAGCGCACCTCGGAGCAGCTGGGCGATATAAAGATTACTGTGACACAGATTTCGGCTGGCACACAGCACAACATCGTGCCCGACGAGTGTCGCTTTGTGGTGGATGTACGCACCACAGATGCCTACTCGAACGAGGAGGTAGTAGAGATTCTGCAGAGCGCAGTAGAGTGCGATGCTAAGCCCCGTTCTACGCGCGTGCGTGCCTCGGCCATTGCACTCGACCACCCTCTTGTGGTGGCGGCAAAGGCTATAGGTCGCGAGACCTTCGTCTCGCCAACAACCTCCGACCGCGCAATTATGCAGGGTATGGCAGCGCTGAAGATGGGTATTGGTGAGTCGTCGCGTTCGCATACGGCCGACGAGTTTGTGCTCGTAAGCGAAATCGAGGAGGGCATTGCCATATATCAGCAATTACTCAACGAACTAAAAAATACTATATAATATAGGTATGAAACTTTGGAACAAAGGATTTGAGCCCGACAAGGCAATCGAGGAGTACACCGTGGGTAACGACCGTGTACTCGACTTGCGTTTGGCTCAATACGATATCGAGGGCTCGATGGCCCATATCAAGATGCTCGAGAGCATCGGTTTGCTCGAGAAGAGCGAATTGGAGCAGTTGCTTGTGGCCCTTGCGGAATTGTTGGAGGAGGCCAAGAAGGGCAACTTCGTGATTGAGGATGGCGTGGAAGATGTACACTCGCAGGTGGAGCTTATGCTCACACGCAAGCTCGGCGACGTGGGCAAGAAGATTCACTCTGGACGCTCGCGCAACGACCAGGTATTGGTCGATTTGAAACTCTTTATGCGCGACGAATTGCGCGATATAGCACGCCACGCCAAGGTGCTTTTCGACCGACTTATCGCACTCAGCGAGGAGCATAAGGCTACGCTGATGCCTGGATACACCCATCTGCAGATTGCTATGCCATCGTCGTTTGGATTGTGGTTTGGAGCATATGCCGAATCGCTCATCGACGATATGCGATTGGTGGCAGCAGCCTACGACACAGCCAACCAGAACCCTCTCGGCTCGGCTGCGGGATATGGCTCGTCGTTCCCACTCAACCGCACCATGACCACCGAGTTGCTCGGCTTCGAGACCTTGCACTACAACGCCGTGGCGGCACAGATGAGCCGTGGCAAGACCGAGCGTGCTGCAGCCTATGCCATCGCGTCGCTCGCCTCGACAATAGGCCGTTTCGCGATGGATGTCTGCCTCTTTATGTGTCAGAACTATGGCTTTGTGTCGTTCCCCGACAACCTCACTACAGGCTCGAGCATTATGCCTCACAAGAAGAATCCGGATGTATTCGAGATTACACGTGGCAAGTGCAACCGCCTACAGGCCGTGCCTAACGAGATATCGTTGATGACTGCCAACCTACCACTCGGCTACCACCGCGATATGCAGTTGCTGAAGGATGTTATCTTCCCTGCCACACGCGAGATTTGCGACGTGATGGCGATGTGCGACTTTATGTTGCAGCATATCCGCATCAACGAGGGCATCTTGGAGGACGAGAAGTACGACTACCTCTTCACTGTGGAGGATGTCAATCGCCTAGTGTTGGAGGGCACACCATTCCGCGAGGCCTACCGCGAAGTTGGCATGGCCGTGCAGGAGCACCGCTACACCCCTACCCGCGAGGTGCACCACACCCACGAAGGCAGTATCGGCAACCTCTGCAACGACAAGATTGTCGAGAAGATGGAGCGCGTAATCGAAAATATCCTCTAATTGTGAGACTTTTACAAGGATAATTGCGATTTTTTATATATATTTGCAATAGAAACTAATAACATAACGATATGGCTATAATAAAATCCATCTATTGGGAGCCTCGAGACAGAGAGGAACTTGTCCATAAGTACCCATCGAACGAGGTGACATTAGGCAGCGTGTTGACTGTTAACGAGAGTCAGGAGGCCCTCTTCTTCAAGAGTGGTATGCTTTGCGACACTTTCGGAGCAGGTCGTCATGTGCTATCGACTTCGAACCTTCCTATACTTGGCAAATTGGTCAATCTCGCAAGTGGTGGCCAAACAACCTTTACCGCCGAGGTTTGGTTCGTTAGCAAGCTCGAGAAGCGTGATATGTACTGGGGCACCGGAGGTTTGCGTATTATCGACCCATACTTCCAGGTACCTATCAAACTCTCATCGAGAGGTCAGTATGGCGTCCGCATCAACGACAGCGCCATGTTCATGAAGAAGTTGATTGGAACCTTCGGCAGTGCAACAAGCGAGCTCATCGACGATCAGCTCCGCATAGATGTTGTGGAGGCTGTGAAGGTGAACATCAGCAAATATATGAAGGAGAACAACGTAAATGTCAACGAGCTCGGTGTAAGCTACCGTCAGCTCTCGCAGCAGACCATCAAGGACTTGAGTCTGTCGTTTGCTGAGTATGGCGTGGAGCTGCTCAACTTCAACATCGAGAGCATCGATTTCGACGAGCGCGACAAGGGCTACCAAACCGTAATGGAGGGTATCGCTGAGCGTGCACGTTTGGATAGACTCGGCATCAGCTATGCCGAAGAGAAGCGTCTCGACATTGCTCAGTCTGCAGCCGAGAACGAGGGTGCGGGCACATATATGGGCATTGGTATGGGATTCGGTATGGGCAATGCATTGGGCAATGTAGTTGGTGGCGCTATGGGTAACACCGTACAACCGACCCCGACACCTGCTCCACAACCGCCAATGCTTTCATCTTTCTATGTAGCAAAGAACGGACAGACCACAGGCCCTTACACCATCGATGTGATTCAGACAATGGTATCGCAGGGCGAGGTTACTTCGAGCACCTATGTATACAAAGTGGGCGGCACAGAGTGGACCTTGGCAGCTAAGACTGCCGAGTTGGCACAACTCTTTGCGATGATGCCTCCTCCACCGCCACCTGTAATATAAAAGTTCAACCCGTTAATAAATAGATTGTTATGAAAAAGATATTATACCCTACAATGGTAGTTCTAGTGCTGGCTTGTACTGCTGGCTTGTACTACTTGCTATTCGATAAGCACTCAACAATCTTCTACATCAACGTGGCTGTTGCGTGCGTGGCAGAGCTTTTGCTCTTGGCAAACATTCCTATCTGGTCGGGCAAGAAGTTGCTCAACGTTACCAATGTTTCCGTATCGAAGTTTGTCAATCTATACGCCATTGGTCTATTCCTTTGGACAACATTCTATACGTTGGCAATACATCCAACAGGAGACTATAACTACAAGATTCTAATCATTGGTCTGCTTCTGATAACATTGCCATTCGTAATCTTTGCTGGCACTACAGCCATCAGCGCCAACAAGGCCGAGGAGTTGGCCGAGGAGCAGGTGGTTAAAGCCGAGCAGAAGCGTAATGTTATACAGATTGTTCAGGCGTTACACCTCGACATCGAGACCTCGCTCGAGTGCAACAACTCCGAGTGGAAAGATGAGTGCCTCCGTCTCTTGAGATTGGCTATGGATAAGTTGGCTTCAACACCTATCGAGAAGTTCAGCAAGAACCCCGATATCGCTCACCGAATCGAGGATACAATGACTGAGATTGCTACAATGTGCGACTCTCTCACTGCAACCGACGATGTGGAGGCTATCCAGGCAAACATCACAAATCGCGTAAATAGACTTATTAAATATATAACAACAGTAAAATCTTTATAGAGATATGGAACAAGGAATAAAGTGCCCAAACTGCGGAGGAGATAAATTCAAATTTATATCCAACGAGGCCATGAAATGTGCATATTGTGGACATATGTTCACCCACAAGGCAGCTCACACGACCAATACAAATACAACATATACTCCGCCACAGCAACCAATCATTATGGTTGAAAAAAAGGAGAAGACGGTAGCTGTTGTCTTGGCATTCTTGCTTGGTGGTATTGGAGCGCACAAGTTCTACCTCCGACAGGTTGGTCTTGGTATCGTATACCTCCTATTCTGTCTGACATACATCCCTGCTATCATTGCATTTATCGAGGGTATCATACTTCTCACAATGAGCAAAGAGGAGTTTGATCACAAGTACAATCAATACTAATCAAGTAGGTGATTATCAAAAGAGAAACGAGCGATATGATGTCGCTCGTTTCTTTCGTTTAATTCACGAATACTGTCGTGAAGTATTGGTCGAATAACGCTTTGGCTCGGTCAAGCTGTTCGGGGGTATTCTCCTTCACATCCTTGAGCTTGTACTCCTGGCCCATAGCCTCGTACTTGTGAACTCCAAGTGTATGGTATGGGAGAATCTCGACACGTTGCACCATCTCGAACTTGCCCAAATGCTCGCCCAACGAGCGGATATCCTCCTCGGCATCGCTATAGCCAGGCACCAACACATAACGCAACCAGAAAGGTTTGCCGTTGCGCTCGAGCCACTCCGCGGTACGCAGGGTCTGCTCGTTGCTGCGCTCGGTCAGGTGCTGATGCTTTGATGGATTGTGCTGCTTCACGTCGAGCAATACCAAATCGACCAACGAGAACAACTCCTCGACCCACTCATTCCACACCGAGCCATTCGTGTCGATGCAGATGTGGATACCCTGTTCCTTCAATCGCTTGCAGAGCGGAATCAAAGCCTTGGCCTGAAGGGTTGGCTCGCCTCCACTGAAGGTGATACCACCACGCTTGCCAAAGAATGGTTTCTCGCTCACCGCCTGCTCGATGATATGCTCTGCGTCGGTCTCCTTCGCCTCGCCACAGAGATCTATAGTGTCGGGATTGGCACAATACAAGCAACGGAAGTTGCAGCCCTGCAAGAAGACCACCAATCGCAAACCCGGACCATCGAAGGTTCCAAGCGACTCGTATGAATGGACTCTTAATTTCATAACATTCTTTGCTTTTAGCCATTAGCCATTAGCTATTGGCCCTTTATAAAACTGCCTCGGAGTTACCTCCAAGGCAGTACTCAAAAATTGATTAAAAAGGTGGGATTTCAAGGCTTGCGAAGCGTGAGAAACCGCAGCATACTTGGCGTATGTGAGGATTTCGAGCGCAAGCATAACGCCGA
>JAZLDJ010000098.1:0-23046 GCA_045614685.1 Alistipes sp.
AAGGGCCACCAACAGCGCATACGTGACGGTCGATGCCCTTCTCGAGCAAGTTCTTACGCCAGTAGTCTGGGTACGAGATGAGAGTACCATCCTCGAGGTTAATCAAACCCTTAGTAACCGAGAGAACAGGCATTGCAGGATCCAAGTTTGCCAAGATCTCCTCGCCAAACCAATCTACACCGAACGACGAAACACCACCGATTACGAAGTCTGCGCCCTTGACAGCCTCTTTCCACTCTGTTACCTTGTAATACTTTACGCCTGCTGGGAAGTCGCGGTCGAACTTAGGGTGACGATTTGTAGCGATACAAGCGTCGATAATCTCGTTATCGAGTGGCGAACCCACCAAACGAACCTCGTGACCATTCTCTGCTGCAGGGAAAGCGAGGGCCGAACCCATCATTCCCGAACCAATAATAGTAATTACTTTTGCCATAGTTGTTCTGTTTTTTTTTGAAATACAATTATTATTTTCTAAAGTTAAATCCGTTAAAACAATTCGCCTTCACGCTCAGGCTGAGTTAAACCCAAGTGCCTGTATGCCAACTCGGTAGCCTCGCGACCACGTGGCGTGCGCTTGAGAAAGCCCTCCTTGATGAGGAATGGCTCGTATACCTCCTCCACAGTACCTGCATCCTCGCTCACAGCCGTAGCTATAGTATTCAATCCCACAGGGCCACCGTTAAACTTGGCAATGATGGTCGATAGAATCTTGTTGTCCATCATATCCAAGCCTCGCGAGTCGATATTTAGAGCCTCCAATGCCATACGTGTAATCGGCAGGTCGATGCAACCCTCGCCTTTTACCATTGCGAAGTCGCGTACACGGCGCAACAGAGCATTCACAATTCGCGGAGTACCTCGCGAGCGCAGTGCTATTTCGAGTGCAGCATCGTCGTCAATCGAGACGCCAAGAATCGAAGCCGAGCGCTTCACGATTTGGCTCAATACCTTTGCATCGTAGTACTCGAGGTGACACTGAATGCCAAAACGAGCACGCAGAGGCGAGGTCAAAAGGCCACTTCGTGTGGTTGCGCCCACAAGGGTAAACGGCGCAAGCTCAATCTGTATGGAGCGCGCCGACGGACCTTTATCGAGCACGATATCGATCTTGAAATCCTCCATTGCCGAGTAGAGATACTCCTCAACAATAGGGCTTAGGCGGTGAATCTCATCGATAAAGAGTACATCGCCAGGTGCAAGATTCGTGAGGAGTCCTGCCAAGTCGCCAGGTTTATCGAGCACAGGACCCGAGGTAACCTTCAACTGAGCACCCATCTCGTTGGCAATAATATTCGCTAAGGTAGTCTTACCCAATCCCGGAGGGCCGTGCAATAGGGTATGGTCGAGCGAATCGCCACGCATCAGCGCCGCCTTGATAAAGACGCGCAGATTCTCAACAATCTTCTCTTGACCCGAAAATTGTTCAAGATCTTGCGGACGAATTCTGCCCTCGAACTCACTATCACTCTCTATTCTTCTATCCATATCGTTAGCCATTAGCCATCTAAATTCTGCATTTTGAATTTTGCATTCTGCATTTAGCCTTTAAGCTCAGTGACTCCGAGCGGATTCGAACCGCTATCGTAAGAACCGGAATCTCAAATTCTATCCATTGAACTACGGAGCCCTACACAATTCGTGCAAAGATAGAAAAAATATATTAAAGTAGCCCTATCATTTTCAAACTTTTTCGCAACAACAAACAATGCACCACAAATAGAGCAAAAAACAGCCCTCTTTTTCTTGCGATTTGCATTTTATTTCATAACTTTGCGATTGTATATGTCCAAAAAAACGCATATTATCAAACAACCAATAACAAAAACAATGAAAAAATTCACTAAAATCTTCGCAGTGGCGGCAGCACTTTTCGCGGGTGCGTGCGCAACAGACGTCACCGACGACCTTGCAGTAACCCTGGAAGGTCAGACCACCGAAGTATCTCTCTCGCTCGAGGAGTCGCGTACTCATCTTGGCGAGAAGGCCGACGGGGTCTACAAACTCTATTGGAGCGAAGGCGACCAAATTGCCATCAACGGCAAGACATCTGCGGCTCTTACTGCCGAGCAGTCGGGTAGTGCCAACGCTCAGTTCACAATCTCGGACATTGTGGAGCGTCCGTACAACATCCTCTATCCAGCATCGGGCGTGGAGAATGTAGTTACTTTCCTCGCTCAGCAAAGCTACACCGAAGGCACATTCTGCAACGGTGCGGCTCCGATGTATGGCTACGCAGCTGCTGCAGCCGATGGCGAGGAGACTACTCCAATCCAGATCAACCACCTTGCAGGCGTTTTACGCTTTGCCATCAAGGGCGACAAGACTCTCTCATACATGACCGTAGAGAGCGAGAATGGCGCTTTGGCTGGTAACTTTGCTGTAGACTGTACTACAGGTGAACTCACTGCTCAGGAGGGCACAACCAGCACTATCACTCTCTCGTTTGGCGAAGGCTTGGCCTTGAGCGAGACTGCAATACCTATCTACGTAGCAGTACCAGCTGGCGAGTATGGCAAGGTGACTATCACACTCTACACAAACGAGACAGAGAACAACACCATGAAGCTCAGCTTCGACACCGAAAACAATGCCATAAAGTCTGGCATCGTAAGAGAGTTCGGCGAGATTACATTCGCAGCAAACACAACGAGCGAGCCAGTGAGCGGAGAGCTCATTATCGAGAACGAAGCTGATATGCTCCGCCTGATGCAACTCTCGCAAGAGAATCTCTTGAGCGAGGTGACATCGGTGCGTGTTACTGCCAATATCGATATGTCGAATGTAGAGGGCTGGCACAGCATCAACAACTTCCCTGCTATCACCTTCGATGGTGGTAGCGACAAGGGTTTCGAGATTAAAGGTCTAAAGACACCATTGTTTGGCGAGATTACGGGTGCAACCATCAAGAATGTAAAGCTCACCGAGGTAGCGATGACGATTACCGATATTACCTTTGCAGGCTCGATTGTCTGCATACTTAACTCGGCAGCAGGTCTTCCTGCAACACTCGAGAACTGCGAGGCAAGCGGCACAATCATCTACAAGAACAACAATGTCACTCTCTCCGAGAACTTTGCTACATCTCACGTAAACATCGGAGGCTTGGTAGGTCAGGCAAATAGCGCAACTATAGTCGATTGCAACAACCACATAGACATCACAAACGAGCTCTCGACACCAAGTTCAGTCAGCATCTACGACTCGCCAGCATTTGGTGGTATCGTAGGTCGCACCAACCTCGTAGATGGCTTGGAGGGTATAACAACTCGTGTTGCTAATTGTCATAACTATGGCGCAATTACCATTGATGATGCCAAGGCCAACCAAACCTACTCCTCACCAGTATACGCTGGTATCGTAGGTTGTGTGCGCGATGAGACAGCGGTAGTAGAGTATTGCGAGAACCACGCTCCAATGTATCAGAAGACCACTTGCCGCGAGGCCGATGTGGCTGGTATCGTAGGTCGTGGCTATGGCAAGATTGACAACTGTATCAACCACGAGGAGGGCGACATCAGCTTCGGTGCAATTGGTCGCTACTCGTTCCCTGCGGGTATCATTGGCAATATGTATGGTCACACCGTAAGCAACTGTACCAACAAGGGCGACATCACCTACGATCCTAAAGTTAAGAGCAGCACTGGTTATCAGTATATGGGTGGTATTGCGGGCCACGTTCGCGAAAAGAACTCCACAATCAGCAACTGCGTGAACGAGGGAGCAATCTCCAATCTCGCTGATGCTTACGGAGGCACAAGCAACTGCTTTGTATGGGCCGGCGGAATTGCAGGATATGTGAATGTTGACTGTGCAATGTCGGATTGCGAAAACAAGGGTACAATCACTATGGGTGGCATTAAGGGCGCAACACTCGCCGATGCGGCTAGTGGACACAGCTGCATAGGTGGTATCGTAGGTTACTCGGCAGACTCGAACAGCGCACTCACCAAGTGTAATAACAATGGTGAAATCAACTACAATGTGCAGATGTACGACAAGGGTGCCAATGGTGTGCATCGTGTAGGTGGTATCGTCGGCAATAACGAGGGTACTATCACAGAGTGCGAGAACCTCAAACCCCTAAACATCAACACCAAAGTCACAGTGATTGAAGGCGAGGATCCAACCAACCAAATTCAGGTGGGAGGTATCTGTGGCTATAGCAAGAACGCCATCACAAGTTGTGTAAACAAGGGCGCTATCACCTTTGGTGAGGAGGCTACAGCCTACGGATATTGCTTCGGAGGTTTGGTGGGTTATGCTGCTGGAGGCACTATCAAGTCGTCGCACAACGAGGGTGAGATCAAGATTCTTGGCGATGCTACACTGACCACATCGGGACTCACGGGCCTACATATCGGCGGCGTTTGCGGCTACAATTCGGGCACCATCAACTCGTGCGCAAATGGTGTAGAGGGCGACAAGACAAAGGGTAAAATCACCGTATCGGGCAAAATATACCCATCGCAGCAGTGGGGTGGTATCTCCAACAGTACTTCGATTGGCGGACTTGCGGGCGTTGTTCAAGGCGGTAACCCAACATCGTCGAACAACTACGCTCCAATCGAGGTAACAATGCACGAGTCAACTCCTGCCTACACTATCGTAGCCGCACCATTTATTGGCGGTTTGGCGGGCTATACCGGCAAGACTTGGAAGAACTGCTCGAACTATGGCGATATGACATTGATCGGCAAGAACAACTGCACCAAGACATTGATGTTCGCAGGTTGTATTTCTCGTAATGCGAAGGCTTCCCACGTCAATATCAACAACTATGGTAATATCACCCTCAAGGATTTCACCTCGACAAACACTATCTATGTAGGTGGTATCGACACCGGCATAGGTGCTGCTACGAGCTTCACAGATAGCCACAACTATGGAAACATCACCGTCGAGAGCAGCGTAACTCTTGCCAATACCTACATCGGAGGTATTTACGCAAGCATCAACGCAAATACCGGCATCACCAACTGCTCGAACAAGGGTAACATATCGTTCAACGGTACAGCAACAAATCTAAATATTGGAGGTGCTGCCGCATATATGAAACACGCAACTTGCCAGATTGACACCTTCACCAACTCGGGTAACATTGTATTCAGCGATAGCGCAACTGCTGCTACTGCTTGGCTCGGAGGAATTATTGGACAGGTGCCAAGCTATAATGCAGCTACCGCCGGTGGCGTGAAGAGTGCCGTAAACAATGCAAACATCGCCGTAAGCGGAACCGTAACAAGCCAGCTCCTCGTGGGAGGTATTTCAGGTAACTATGCAACCAAGAATCAGCCTATGGAGAGTTGCAAATTCACAGGTGAAATTGACATTAAGCGCAACGAGGCGAATAGCAGCACCATCAAGGAGCTCTATTTGGGCGGCATTATAGGTTCGCAGTCGAGCCAGGTGGCAACCCTTACAAACGCCACCTTTGCGGGCAAAATCACCTATAGAGCCAAGAGCACAGACATCTGTCGAGTTGGCGGTATCATAGGCTCGAACACCCAATCGACAGCGTCGTGGTCGGGAATCGTCAGCGCAGGTACAATCGACTTCCAGACCAATACCGAAGCGGTAAACTATCTCGCATCGAAGACCGTCATTGGAGGTGTTTTGGCCAACACAAGCAGTGGTATAGTGGGTGCAAAATTGCACTGCGACATCTATGTTTTGCAGTTGGCCGAAGGTGCTAAATATGGTATGGTACTCGGCGTAGACCGCACATCGACCACACTCGCCAAGAATTGCGAGGTGGGCGGTATGATCTACAACAAGTGGGACGACGAGGAGGAGGTCTACGACGGAACGAAGCTCTCGAGCGCTAACTACTATAATTATATATATGGCAGTGGCAAGAACACCGATTGGGGCGATTCGACCAACTACGATGGCAACATATACCTCGCCACAAAGCCAACCGTTCAATAACCTCAAAAACAGTTACGACTATGAGAAAGTATCAAAAACCCGAGCTTTATATGCTTGACATCGTGGCCGAGAGAGGTTACGGAGATAGTGTCGGCTTGCCAGGCTTCGGCACCGAACAAGACGAACTTACATACTAAGAAAGGGGGCTCGACTGAGCCCCTTTTCTTTTGGAGCGCGAGAAGGCAAAACCATTTTTTTTGATTTTTAATTCCTAATTTTTAAAAAATTTCCTATATTTGCATAAATATAGGTAGATTGTAAACCATTAAAACTTTATAATATGTTGAGAATTAAGACTAAAGAGACTGGTTCGTGGCTTATCGGAGCGGTAGCAGGAGTGTGTGCATTGGCCATTTCGCTTGCAACTCTCGACCTTAAATCGTTGTGGTGGGTAGCTGTTTTGGCCACCATCGGAACATTTGTAGGCGTTTCGCTCTTTGCATTGTGGATTATGACAAAATATGTTGCTTACAAGCTTCGCCCAATCTATTCGACCGTATTCTCGCGCGATGTTCACACAGCCGAGATGCTCGACGAGTTGAAGGATAAGCGAGTAGAGAACATCTCGGAGGAGCTTTCATCGTGGGCCGACGAGAACGACAAGGAGATTGCTCGCTTGAAGGATGTAGAGAAGTTCCGCAAGCAGTACCTCGGTAATGTTGCTCACGAGCTCAAGACCCCTATTTTCAACATTCAGGGCTATATCTCGACCCTTCTCGATGGCGGTATCGACGACGAGATTATCAACCGCAAATACCTCGAGCGTGCCGAGAAGAGCGTGAATCGTATGATTAACATCATCCGCGACCTCGACACCATTTCGTCGCTCGAGAACGATATGGAGATGATGAAGCCCGAGACTTTCGATATCGTAGCGCTTGCAAAGGAGATTGCCGAGCAGTGTGAGATTGAGGCTGCAAAGAAGAATATCACAATCACCGTGAAGTTCGCAAACAACCTTCCATCGCGCTTCTGGGTATCGGCCGACAAGTTCTACATTGGCCAGGTGCTCGAAAACCTCATTATGAACTCCATCCGCTATGGTAAGGAGGGTGGTCAGACCAAGATTGACTTCCGCGATATGCTCGACAAGATTTTGATTGAGGTGGAGGATACTGGTATCGGCATCGCAAAAGGTGATGCACCACGCGTATTTGAGCGCTTCTACCGCACCGACACAGGTCGTTCGCGCGAGCAGGGTGGTACTGGACTCGGATTGGCTATCGTTAAGCACATCATCGAAGGTCACGGCGAGCGCGTATCGGTACGCAGCGAGTTGGGTATCGGCTCAACATTCACATTCACACTTAAGAAGGTTGAGTTGTAATCACAATAAAGTTCGAAATTCGATTTCTCTAACACATGAATTTACTGGCTATTACTTGGGACTTTGATCCCGTACTCCTGTCAATTGGTGGGTTCGATATTCTCTGGTACTCAATATCTTGGGTGGCTGCACTTCTATTCGGAGGTTGGCTCTTCTCCTACTTCTGCAAGCGCGAAGGTAAGCCACAACAAGTTTCGGACCGAGCTTTCATCTACATCGCACTCGGCACTATCATTGGAGCGCGACTCGGACACTGTCTCTTCTACGAGCCAGAGGTATACTTGCGAGACCCGTTGAGAATCATCACAGGCATCAGAGAGGGTGGTCTTGCTAGCCACGGAGCAGCTATAGGTATCGTACTTGGTATTTGGCTCTCGTCGCGAAAAAGCAAGGTATCGGTATTGTGGACCGCCGACCGTTTGGGTATTATCGCACCACTCAGTGGAGCACTCATTCGCTTTGGCAACCTCTGCAACTCGGAGATTTTCGGCCACGCGACTGATCTTCCGTGGGGTTTTAAATTTGTGCGCAGCAGCAAATGGATTAATGAATTCGCTCCAAACGCCTGCCACCCAACACAGATTTACGAAGCTTTATGCTACATCATTTGCTTCGTAGTTTTATTCCTGCTCTATCGCAACACCAAGGTCGCCGAACGCAAGGGATTTATCTTCGGCGCAGCAATGGTAGGTATTTTCCTATCGCGCTTCCTCATCGAGTTCGTTAAGAACACCCAAGAGAAGTTCGAGGATGATATGATACTAGATATGGGCCAATGGCTCTCGATACCATTCATCCTGGCAGGCGTAGGCTTTATGCTTTGGGCTTGGTATCGCCATAAGAACATGCCCGAAACAGTCGCCGTCAAGACAGAGGCAACAACTCCAAAAGAGCCAAAAAATAAACGACACTTCAAGAAGTAATGAAACAACAAATAGATAATCTTATAGCAAAAGTTCTCCTTAGTGAGGGAGAGGTGTGTCTACCTAAAGTAGGCACACTGATTTTAGTGCGCCACGCTGCAGAACTCATCTCAAAGCGTGAGCTGCGTAGTCCATATCACGAGTTGCGTTACACCACCGAGGAGCGTGGACACAACATCGTCGAGCACCTTGTGAAGATAGCAAACGTATCCGAGGAGCGCGCTTCGGACATCTATGGCGAGTGGCTTGCACAGTCGCGTCGAGACGAAGTACTCACAATCGGCGGAGTATGCTCGGTCGAGGGCGGTAAGGCAAAGATTGATGTCTCATTCGAGAACGTCATCAACAACCCGGAGCACAACGTAGCCAAGCTCGCACCTCGTAAAGGTTACTTTAAATATATTATTACATCGCTTGTGCTCATCATCTGCTTAGGTGCAGGTGGCTACTATCTTTACACGGGAGGTTATCTCGACTCGTTATTAGCAAAGCAGGGTAGTGCACCAAGCGCAGAGACAACCTTAGTGGCTACGAACGCCACCAATGAGGCAGTCGTTGTCGTTGAGCCTACCGAGCCAACAGCAGAGGCAAGCGAGGTTGTAGAGGTTGCAGAGCAGCCTGTGGCTACGAATATCGGAACTTCGGCAGAGACTACCACGCCTACCGAAACCGTTGCTGAGGAGGCTACAGCGGTTGTTGCTAAGCCAACTACATTGCCTATGACCAAAGGTCGTAGCTATGCCGTTTGGGGCGTATACGACAAGCTAAAGAATGCCGAGGAGGCAAAGGCTTGGTTAGCCAAGAAGAATCCTGAGATTGCGGCTGAGATATATCAGTACGACGGACGTTATATGGTGGCACTAGGCGAGTTCACTGCACGCAGGAAGTGCGGACGTCAGGTATCGGCATGGAAGGCTCAATCCAAGAGATTTAAGAGCGTTTGGGTCTACACACGATAGTATATGTCGTTATCCGAGCTCATAACCAAGACCATAGACCTTTTCTATGCGAAGCCTCTGCGTAAGATATTTTCGCAGCAGGTGTTTCGCTATTTGGCGTGCGGAGCATTAACCGCACTCCTCGACGCGGTGTGGTATTACATCATCTACCACCATATCGTGTGCGAAAAAGCCATTGTCGTAGACTCGGTTATTGTTGCGCCACATATCGCAGCCTTGTGCGTAGTATTCCCTTTAACCTTCTTTACAGGCTTTTGGCTCAACCGAAACGTTGCGTTCCGCGTCACACACCTCTCAACTGCACCGCAGTTGGCTAAATACGCCTTAACCGTCGTGGGTTCGATAGCACTGAACTACGTCTGTATGAAGCTCTTTGTCGATGCGTGCGACCTGTGGGCAACCCCTTCGAAGATACTCACAACGGCAGTTTGCGCTATCTATAGCTTCCTTGCGGGACGTTATTTTACCTTCAAAGGGTAGATTTTTGAAATTTTATTGCAATTATTTTTGCATTGTTACGAAAAAGCGTTATCTTTGCACACCTTTTAAGGGTTACAGCTACGGAGAGTTGGGTGAGTGGCTGAAACCAGCAGTTTGCTAAACTGCCGATATCGTAAGGTATCCACTGGTTCGAATCCAGTACTCTCCGCAACCGAAAAAAATAATAAAGGAGTTCAGTTTGAACTCCTTTATTATTTTTTTGTTTTTTTGCCCATTATTCGTTATCTTTGTAGAGATAATTAACCATCACTTAACCATAACCCAATGAAAAAATTAGTCAATTTATCGATTATCGCATTAGTGATTGCGATATTAGGCGTGTCGGAAACCTCGGCACAGAAGAAGAGTGCTCCACGCAAATATGTAGACGCCTCGACACTTACCATCATCAACAAGGCACAGGATGACGGAATGGCATTCAAACGACTTGACGCAGAGACCTTCTCGGCCCCAAAGTCGCTCGAGAACAGCAGCACCGGTATTGCCATTCTCTTCCGCACCGATAGCCGCTTTATCGAAGCTCGCTGGACAACATCGAGCAAGAAGTTGGGCAACAATATGACACCTATATTCCATAGCGGTCTCGACCTCTACATCCGCGAGAACGGTGAGTGGTTATTCGCAGGCGTAGGTCGCCCTAAAATCAACAGCACCGAGCACAAATACATCATTGTCAACCGTATGGCTGACGGAATGAAGGAGTGTATGCTCTATCTGCCAATGTTCAACTGCGTCAACAAACTCGAGCTTGGCGTTAGCCCCGATGCTGTAATCGAGCCTATACCTTCGCCATTCAAATACAAGATTATGGTCGTAGGTTCGAGCATCACTCACGGAGCTTCGGCAGCACGCCCTGGCGCTTCGTATGTGGCTCGAATGGGTCGCGCATTGAATGCTGAAACCCCAAATATAGGCCTCAGTGGCCGCTGCAAGCTCGATGACTACTTCGCAAATATCGTGTGCGGCAGCAAGGCCGATGCCTACATCTTCGACACATTCTCGAACTCGACTGCAAAGCAGATTGACGAGCGCCTCTACAATTTCGTGAAGCGCATCACCGAGGCTCACCCAGGCAAGCCGATGATATTCTTGCAGACCATCAAGCGCGATATTGGCCACTTCAACCTCGGCTCACGTAAGCGCAACGATGATCAGCGCGCAGCCGCAGTAAAGGGTATGGAGCGTGTGTGCAAGGAGTTCAAGCACGTATACTTCATCAACCCCGGACTCTATAGCGGCGAGGATTTGGAAGGCACAATTGATGGTACACACCTCAATGACCTCGGCGTGCAACGCACACTCGACAACATATTGCCAAAGATTAAAAAGATTCTCAAGAAGTACAAGATTAAATAATCCACACAACCCTCTGATAGGAGTGTGTCCAACAAGTTTGGACACACTTTTTTTGTTCTAAAACACAAAAAAGCGGCATTACGTAGTAATGTTATCAAAAAAAGCACTATCTTTGTGCGTTATAGTGAAAAACAATAAAAACAGATAATGACTATGAAAAAGACTTTTATCGCAGCTTTGGCAGTTTTGGCATTTGCAGGCTGCAACAACAGTGCGAACAACACAGAAGAGAAGAACACCGAAGTAAAAGTGGAGACCACAGGTGAGGCTGTAACCGTAACCGCCAGCGACATTGCTTACGTAAACGTTGAGCTCGTATTGGCAGAGAGCGACATCGTAAAGACCGAGGGCGCAGCACTCCGCGAGAAGACCGAGAAGGCTCAGCAGAAACTCGCAAAGAAGGATAAGAACCTTCAGAACGAGATGCAGCAGCTTGCCGAGAAGTATCAGAAGGGCTTGATTACCACTCGTGATGCTCAGGCAAAGGAGCAGGAGTTGCAGAAGCGTGCAGTTTCGTTGCAGAATCAGGCGCAGAAAGAGGGTAAGGAGTTGGAGGAGGAGAACTTCGTATTCCAGAACCGTCTCAACGATCTCGTAATGCGTGCTGTACAGGCTATCAATGCCGACAAGAAGTACAAGATGGTTGTAAACGCTGCAACCCTTCTCGAGGCTGATCCATCGCTCGATATCACCCAGGCAGTACTTGCCAAGGTTAACGAGTTGTACAAGAACGAGAAGAAGTAGTTTATCTCAAAGAAATAGGGTAGAGGGCTATGGGCTTTATTCCATTTACATTTGTAGACTTCATTGACATCCTGCTTGTTGCCGGATTCCTATTCATTGTATATCGTGCAATGAGAGGTACTAATGCGCCATACATTATGGTGGGCATTGTGATGGTCTATTTGGTGTGGGTGATTGTCCAGGCGCTCAACATGGAGCTCCTATCCACAATACTCGGACAAATTATCAGCGTGGGAGTAATCGCCCTGCTCGTGATTTTCCAACCCGAGTTGCGTCGTTTCCTATTCACAATTGGAATGCGACAGAAGGAGCTCGACTTCCTCAACCGAATATTCTCATTCAATCGCAAGCACGACAACACAAACACCTCGCCAATCACCTTGGCGTGTATAGACATGAGCGAGGAGAAGGTCGGCGCATTGATTGTATTCCGCAGAAAGGACGACCTACAGTTCGTTACCGAGAGTGGTATTGCGCTCGACGCAAGCATCAGCCGCTCGCTCATCAAGAACATTTTCTTCAAGAATGCCCCGCTTCACGATGGTGCTGTCGTTGTAGAGAACAACCGTATTGTAGCAGCAAAATGCATTCTTCCGGTAACGCAGAGCAACATTCCGAAGAGCTATGGCACACGTCACCGCGCAGCCATAGGTCTTAGCGAAATGACCGATGCTGTGGTTTTGGTAGTGTCGGAGGAAACTGGCAAGATCAGCATCGTCAAGGGCGGTAAGATTGAGGCTAAGATTGACCCTCAGAACCTCAACAAGAAGCTCAAGCAGGCGTTAGACGAGTTCGAGGGAGAGAAGGCTTCGTCTAAGAAATCCGAGACAAAAGAGAGCAAGAAATAGAAACCTTTCATTGGTATGAAAAAGGGATTTGATAACGAGAAATATCTGCACATTCAGTCCGAGCAGATTAAAAAGCGCATAGCACAATTTGGCGACAAGCTCTACTTGGAGTTTGGAGGTAAGTTGTTCGACGACCACCACGCCAGCCGTGTATTGCCTGGTTTTGCCCCCGATAGCAAGTTGCAGATGCTCCTGCAGTTGAAAGACGAGGCCGAGATGATTCTCGTAATCAGCGCATTGGACATCGAGAAAAACAAAATGCGTGGCGACCTGGGCATCACCTACAACGAGGACGTTCTCCGCTTGCGAGGCATCTTCGAGGGTTTGGGCTTGTGCGTGAGTGGAGTAGTGATTACCCACTACAACGGACAGGCAAGTGCCGACACCTATCGTAAGCGTCTTGAGAGACAAGGTATCAAGGTCTACTATCACTATACCATCGAGGGTTATCCGCATAACGTGGCTCTGATTGACTCGGACGAAGGCTTCGGCAAGAACGACTATGTCGAGACTTCGCGCCCACTCGTATTCGTAACCGCACCAGGCCCAGGTAGTGGCAAGATGGCGGTGTGTCTCAGCCAGCTCTACCACGAGAATAAGCGCAACATCAAGGCGGGTTACGCCAAGTTTGAGACCTTCCCTGTTTGGAATTTACCGTTGAAGCACCCCGTAAACATAGCATACGAGGCCGCTACGGCCGACCTGAACGATATAAACATGATTGACCCGTTCCACCTCGAGGCATACGGAAAGGTGGCATCGAGCTACAATCGCGATATCGAGATTTTCCCTGTATTGAACACCTTGTTCGAGGCTATCTATGGCGAGAGTCCATATAAATCGCCTACCGACATGGGTGTCAATATGATAGGCTTCTGCTTCAGCGACGAGGAGGCTTGTTGTGCAGCAGCGAAAGACGAGGTTATTCGCCGCTACTACTACGCACTCTGCAACCTTGCACAGAAGGGCGACAATGAGCACGAGGTGAACAAGCTCTCGCTTATTATGAAGCAGGCGAAGCTCACTACCGCAGACCGCAAAACCACAGTAGCAGCAAACGAGCGCAAAGAGCGAGAGGGTGTACCTTGCTCGGCTATCGAGTTGCAGGATGGTACAATCATTACCGCAAGCACAAGTGCACTCTTGGGCCCAAGCGCTGCGCTTCTGCTCAATGCAGCCAAGCATCTCGCAGGCATTCCGCACGACATCAAGTTGATACCAAAGCAGATGATTGAGCCTATCCAAAAGACTAAGGTAGGTCTGTTGCACGGTGGCAATCCACGACTCCACACCGACGAGGTTTTGGTAGCATTGTCGATGTTGAGCATCACAGACGACAATTGCCGTAAGGCGCTCGACCAGTTGCCAAAGCTCAATGGCTGTCAAGTGCACTCTACAGTTATGCTCAGCGAGGTAGACCACAAGATATTCAAGAAGTTGGGCGTGGGCCTCACTTGCGACCCTGTTGCGAAGGAATAACGCACGGAGGCTGAACA
This sequence comes from Alistipes sp., assembly GCA_045614685.1. Taxonomy (GTDB): domain Bacteria; phylum Bacteroidota; class Bacteroidia; order Bacteroidales; family Rikenellaceae; genus Alistipes. The sequence continues at coordinate 14,086 of JAZLDJ010000098.1, forward strand.
GATAAATGGGAGTTGGGAGATTTTTCTTTCAACTCTTTTTTTTGCTTTTTCGGAAATTATTGCCTACATTTGTCTATCACAAACCTTAAAAAATCCAAACGTATGAAGACTTTATCCGAGAAACTCGAAATGTGCAAGGTGTGCAAGAATCGAGGCTTCGACCCCACTTGCGGCATCGTATGTGGACTAACAAAAGCTAAACCAACATTCGAGGAGGAGTGCCCCGACTATGTAGCCAACGAAGATTTAGTAAAGCAGCAGGAGCAGATTGCCCAAGTCACCAATGAAGAGAACGCACTCGACGGCAAAATGCCAGGCGCCAATTGGTTTTTGTGGATTGCAGGACTTTCGGTTCTCAATATGGGACTCAGTTTCATCGGTTGGAGATTTTTCTTTGGCCTTGGCACAACCGAGATTTTCCAGCAACTTACACTCTGGGGCTTGGTTCCAACATCTATTGGCGTTGCGTGCATGCTTATGCTCCCTGCATTCTTTGTGTGGACCTGGTGGGCTACAGCCAAGCAGGGCCATAAACTATTCTACAAAATAGGCTGGGGCGTATTCCTTATCGACACTCTCATATATCTTGTATTGTGTGGAATATTCATTTACGACACGTTTGCAGTAGACGGAATAACAATTTATTCGATAGTAATACTTATCATCGATATTGTTCTTCACGTTGTTGCTCTTTCATCTGGCTTAAAACTACGAGAGCTCAAGCACGTCAAGTCCGACAATCAGCCAGCTACAATGCATAAAGTGTGCTACATTGCAAGCGCATTGCTTGTTATTGCAGTTGCCGGCTATGGTCTAAAATCTGTAATCAGCCCATCGCAAAGCCAAATTGAAAATGCCATCGTTAACAGCGACGCTGTCGAAGAGTCATTAAGAGCTACAAACGCGCAATGCCCTGTAGAGATTGACGAAAACACCATCTTAAATAGAGCACATAAGGAGGGTAAGAAAATCATACTCAACTACACCTTAAAAGGCTTCTCGCTCTCAGATTATAGTGCCGAGCAGTGGGATTACGTTGCTGCTTATGGAAAATCAGAGGCGCTAAAAATGTTTGCTAGTGGCGTGGATGTCCCTGATGTCGTTTACTTAAATAATGGCTACACCATGTGCTATAGATACTACGACACACGATCTAATGCATTGTACGAAGTAGCAATCACCCCAGAGGACTACAAAGCAGCCTTGGCCAATAGGTAGAAAACGTTTATCATACAAATTGCATCATTACCTTTTTTGCGCCACCCTTAAACCTTACTAGCAATTACTAGACGCTACACACCCTTATCTTTTGGTGCAGAAGCTAAAAAAAGCCCTCACAAGAGGGCTTTTTTTGCTTAAAGACAGGTATTTACTTTGGCAGGTTGAATGCCAACGACATTTCGTGCATCTGCTCTTCGCTCATGCCGTCGGGCTCGAAGCCCATGCTCTTGGCGGCGATATAGATGAGTGCCGATTTGTTCAAGACATCAATCTGGTCGAAGGCTTGCATCACGTCGCAATCTACGGCGAAGACTCCGTGCTTCTCCCACATCACTACATCGTAGTCGTCGAGTTCGGCAATCGTTGCATCGGCCAACTCCACCGATCCGGCCAGCTTGTATGGCACGATGCCCAAACCGCGCGGACAGAAGGCCTTAGTCTCGGGGATCATACTCCACAAGAGCTTTGTAGCCACATCCTTCTCGAGGTATTTCGGGCTGTGCGACATAGCAATAAGCTCGATAGGGTGGGTGTGTACCGAAGCCTTATATGGCGAGCCATTGCCAATTAGGTAGTTGTGCACGCTGAGGTGTGAAGGCAACTCCGAGGTTGGCTTCACTGGGTTATCGGCAATGATTACATACGAGGCACAATCATCCAAGATGCGGATGATGGAGCCATTATCCATTGGTCGACGAGCAAGGTCGCGCATACGCATATTTGTGCCCTTGCAGTAGAAGTAGCAACCCTTCAAGTTTGGCAACTCGGTGCCGATAGAGTATACGGGGCTGATGGCTGGCAAAGCCTTAATCTCATCGTCGATATGCTCGGTGATATTTACGGTGATGTTACCGCCATTACGCTCGGCCCATCCCTTCTGCCATAGATAGCCTGCCACCTCGGCAACCTTCTCTACCTCGGCAGCGAGTGCCGGTCTATTCTCCAATATCGAGGCCATAATTAGTTGCGTTTTGATGTTACCTCATTCTCATACTTCTGCACCTCTGCGATGAACGACTCGCCCACAGGCACGCCCTCACGCAAACAGTACATATCCCATACGGCATTCCAAGGCAAGTTCTTAGCCTCCTCGAGGAGTGCCAAGCGCTCGAAGCCCTGACCGTTTGCCTCATATTCACGAAGCTGTACGAGTGGCTCCAACATAGCACGCAACAAACACTTCTGTGTTGCACGAGTACCGATAACGTAAGCACCGATACGGTTTATCGAAGCGTCGAAGTAGTCCAAGCCGATGTGTACGCGGTCGAGTGCATCGCAACGAACAATCTCGTGCATCAAGTCGAGAGTCTCGTCGTTCATAATGGTTACATGGTCAGAGTCCCAACGAACAGGACGGCTCACATGGAGCATAACCTCCGGAACATACAAGAGCAATGACGAGAGTTTGTCAGCTACGCTCTCGGTTGGGTGGAAGTGACCTGTATCGAGTGTAACAATCTTGTTGTTCTGCGCACCATAGCCAATATAGAAGTCGTTAGAGCCTACGGTGTAGCTCTCCAAACCGATACCGAAGACCTTCGACTCGATACAATCCTTCATATTCTCGTACTTCTGCTCGAAAATCTGGTCGAGCGAATCCTTCAACAAAGCACGATACTTCATACGGTTTACGGTGATATCCTTGCTACCATCGTGTACCCACAAGTTCATAATACAAGGGTCGCCCTGACGACGTCCCATCTCCTCGGCGATAGCACGGCAACGCTTTGTGTGCTCAATCCAAAACTTGCGAATCTCCTCATCAGGATTAGACAACGATAAATCGCCCGACTTAGGGTGCGAGAACGACGACGAGTTAAAATCGAGCTTGATGCCATGCTCCAAGCCCCACTGAATCCAGCTCTCGAAGTGCTTTGGCTCAACCTGGTCGCGATCAACAAATTCGCCACCGAAGTCACCATAAATCTCGTGTAAGTTCAAGCGCTGCTTACCTGGAAGAAGTGACATAGCCATCAAGATATCAGAGCGCAGCTCCTCTATGTTGCGAGCCTTGCCAGGGTAGTTTCCTGTGGCCTGAATGCCACCTGTCAAATCGCCAGTAGACTCGAAACCTGCCACATCGTCAGCCTGCCAGCAGTGCATCGAAATCTCCACCTGCTGCATCTTTTCGAGTACCTTCTCTACATCTATGCCGAGCTCTGCGTAGCGCTCAACAGCAATGTCATAAGCCTGTTTAATTTTTGCTTCGTTCATAGTTTTTTAGGTTTTATTTGATTGTCTTAAATTTCTGGTATGCATCGTTCCACGCCTCAGTGTCTTGTGGCTGGAACTCTTCTGTCTCTATCGATGCGCGAATGATTGCTCGTGCCTCGGCAAGCGAAGATATTGCACCCGCGCCAATGGCTTGCATCATTATGTTGCCGATGGCAGTAGCCTCCGATGGACCTGCCACCACGCGCTTGCCAATGGCATTGGCGGTGTACTGGTTAAGAAGTCGATTCTTCGAGCCTCCACCAATGATGTGAAGCACATCGATGGCAAATGGTGCCATACTCTCCAGCATCTCGAGCACCTCGCGGTAGCGTAATGCTAAACTCTCGAATATGGTACGGATAATGGCTGCATCGCTCTGCGGTGCACTCTGATTGGTGCGTGCGCAGAACTCCTCGATAGCCTTGAGCATCGATTTTGGATTTGCAAACAATGCGTCGTCGGGGTTGATGAAGCACTTGAAAGGCTTAGCCGATTGTGCCATCTCGACAATCTCGGGATAGGAGTAGCACTTGCCGTCGCGCTCCCACTCCTTGCGACACTGCTCCAAAATCCACATTCCGCAGATGTTCTTCAAGAAACGTGTTGTGCCATCCACGCCACCCTCGTTGGTGAAGTTGTGGCGGAACGACTCCTCTGTGATAATTGGCTGCTTGGTCTCGATACCCATCAACGACCAAGTTCCCGACGAGAGATAGGCGAAACGCTCGTTCTCGGCAGGTACGGCAGCCACAGCCGAGGCAGTGTCGTGACCCGCTACTGCCACCACGTCAATCTTACCAATGCGCGTCTCTGTGGTGAGCGCGTCGGTCAGCTGACCAATCACGCAGCCTGGCAACTGCGGCTCGAGGAGAATATTAGCCGAAGCGCCAGCCTTCTCCAACAACTCGGTATCGAACTTCGCAGTACGAGGGTTGAGGATCTGAGATGTAGATGCTATGGTATATTCGCAGATGGCCTTGCCAGTGAGCATATAGGCCAAGGCGTCGGGCATAAAGAGCAGACGCTTTGCCTCAACTACGGGGGTGTAACCCTCCTTGATAGCTGCGAATATCTGGAACAAGGTGTTGAAATTCATTATCTGAATGCCTGTCTTGTCGTAGACCACCTCGCGAGGCACAATCTCGAAATAGGCCTCGGGCGCACCGTCGGTATAAGGGTCGCGGTAGGCGCGTGGCATTGCTAGTATCGAGCCATCTTCGGCTATGGGCACAACATCTACGCCCCATGTGTCGATACCAATCGAGTCGGGGGTAATGCCCTCACGTACGGCTGCTACAAGACCCTCCTTGAGGTGCTCGTACAAGCCAAGCAGATTCCAGTAGTATTTTCCGTGCAACTCGACTATGCCGTTGGGAAAGCGAGTCAGCTCGCGTGTTTCGAGCTTTCCATCACGCAATGTACCCACCACCGAGCGGCCACTTGTAGCTCCCAAGTCGAATGCCAAAAAGTTGTAAATCTTCATTTGTCGATCTTTTTTGTCGGTTTAATCCCTACGAATTTAATAAAATATTATTGATTGAAAATACTAAGACTTAACCCTATTTTAACTATCCTGCTATATATTTTCCAATCTTTGGAATCTTCTGCAACAGAACAGCCGCAACTGCCGTAACTGCAAATCCAACAACTGCAGAGAGGATAATCTCCACCGGAGTGGTCATCACGCCAAGCTTACCCTCCAAGCCCAAACCGAGCCACTCACACACCCAACCGCACACTGGAACAAGAATCAGAAGGTGCATCAGATAGATGCCATAGCTCGCCTTCGAAATAGGCAGCAACATCTTCTGATAGAAGCTTCCGCTACACTTAATCTTTTTGAATAGTAGTATCCAAGCGACGGTCATCAGCAATACTCCAATGGTGTCGTTGCACCAAGTGGTCTCCCACCATACAGCCTTCTCGACCAAACCCACTGCAGGGAACTCGTCGCCAACGCGCCACAAGAAGCCTCCGAATGCTACGGCAAAGCCCACTAAGTAGCATGGAATAGCTATAGCAAGGGTCTTTTTCCACGACAACTCGCCCACGAAACGGCGGAAGTACAAGCCAAGCAAAAGGTAGCCTATGAAGCCGCTAAAATAGTAGAATGTACCATATGCGTTCCAACTCGCCTCGCCCCACAATGGAGTGAGTGCCTGACGCGGAAGTCCCGATACGCCATAGACAACACTCAAGTTCTCGCCACCACCCGAATACCAGTCGCGGATAAGCGGAATAAAGGTTGTGAATACGAATATAGCCAAATATACTTGCAATTCGCGTTTGCTAACCCTCTCGGCCCACGGCGAGAGCAAGGGCATCAATAGATATACGCCTATCAGCATGTAGACAAACCATAAATGACCTGCCGAGTAGTTGAAGTTCAGCAACAAGTTCTGGAAGTTCTCGCTAGGCTCGCCCCAAGCCAAAGCATAGACTGCCGACCAAAGTAGGAACGGCACCAGAACGCGCACTGTGCGACGACGGAAAAACTCGCCCGAGGAGTAGTGTAGCGGGAATTGCAGATAACTCGATGCTACGATAAATAGCGGAACGCAAGCTCGAACAAACGAGTCGAAGAACGACGACCAAAAGGCATCGCTGGCGGTGCGAATCTGCGAACCATCGCCTCCCAAATAGAAGGGCTCGGTGGCGTGAACCAGCAGCACCATAAAGCAGGCGATTACGCGCATCCAGTCTACCCAGACCACACGTTGTTCGGTTTTAAGTTGTGTCATATGGTTGCAAATTAAAATTTGTTGTTTTGCAAATTTAGCAAAAAAAAGAGACAAGCCGATAAATTGTTGCTTATTTTATCAAAAAAATACTATCTTTGCCCTCGCAAAAGGAAAGATGCAGGAGTGGTTGAACTGGCCCGCCTGGAAAGCGAGTAAACCCCAAAAGGGTTTCGGGGGTTCGAATCCCCCTCTTTCCGCAAAACAAACGAAGCAAAGAGATGCCGAAATTTATCGGCATCTTTTGTTTTTTTATACTATGTGGCGCAAATCTATTTGCAGACACAAAGTGCGAAAAACAAAGAAGTTGATTTATCAACTCTTTGCGAAGTGCTATTTTGCAAGGAGCCCGCCGGCGAGTGAGGGGAAAAACGAGCAGCGCTTTGCGCTACGAAGTCAATCCGAGCGTCAGGGCAGTGTTCGGGTAGTCTTTCGTCCCTAACTTACTACTCGGTTTTTTAGGAGGATTTGGTAGTATTTTCAGGGTAGTATTCGGGTAGTTTTGCTCAATTTTGGGCAATTTTCGGGTAGTTTTTGGGCAAAAAAAGACCGACTGGACTGCCCAATCGATCATTGTAAATTGTTGATATTTAGGTTTATAACCTTTATCAAACTACTAATACTCCTCCTCGTTAAAGAAGAAGTCCTCCTTAGAAGGGTAGTCGGGCCAAATCTCCTCGATGCTCTCGTACGACTCGCCGTCGTCCTCAATCTCCTGAAGGTTCTCGATTACCTCGAGTGGTGCGCCCGAGCGAGAAGCGTAGTCGATCAACTCCTCTTTAGTTGCTGGCCATGGTGCATCCTCCAATTTCGATGCAAGTTCTAGTGTCCAATACATAGTTATATCTTTTTAATTATTAGTTATTTTCAACAAAATCGAGTGCAAAAGTATAAAAAATTTCTAATATACAAATATTTATTCGCACATTTTTATGGTCGCCACAAAACCTCCTCAGCATCAAGTCGTTCCGTAATGGTGCGACATAGCGCATAGAGGTAGTCTGAAAGGCGATTTAGCAACACAAGCAGAGAGTGGGCAATCTCGTAATTTTCGGCCGCCTCAATGGCTCGGCGTTCTGCTCGACGGCAAACGGTACGGCAAATATGGCATAACGATGCAAGTTCGCATCCGCCAGGAATGGTAAAGTATTCGACCGGCTTCAGCTCGGCTTGTAAGGCGTCGATACGCCCCTCCAACCAAGAGATATTTTCCTCGGTAATTTGTGGTATTTGATGCTCGCAGTGGCTTCCCACAGCCAACAACGAGCAAGTAGTCATAAGCAACGAGCAGATCGTACGGCAATCTTCGACATAGGGTAGAAGCACCTCCTCGTGCGCCAATCTATCGGCCAAATAGGCGATATTAGCCTGCAACTCATCGGCTGTGCCATAGGCCTCTACGCGCACATCTGTCTTGCGTACACGCTCGCCTCCGATAAGCGAAGTACGTCCCTTATCGCCGCCCTTGGTATACAGTTTCATAATCGGTAGTGTTGTTTTGGCAAATGGTTATTAAAGAAGATTACATAGGCGCGATTATCCACTGAGGTTGAATGATGTTCATCCAACAAGGCGCGGACTTCGTTTTGGCGCTCGCGATTGAGGTAGGGTTGTCCGACGACAAGCGCTACACCCTCACGCTTTGCCTCCTCATATGCCTCGCGCAGTTGCACAGTAGGGTAGTCAGCCAATAGTATCGAGAGATCGCACTCTACCTCGTTTATCGAGTAGCTCTGTCCCTCGATATATGCAAGCAGATTGTGCAGTTCTCGAGCTCGTTTTTCCGATACGCCTGCTGCAACCAAACTATCGTAAAGAGCCGCGCCCGACCCATCGCTAAGGGTTTTAGCCATAAGCACCTTGCGAACAAAGCCATAGACAAATGGCGAGTGTACGCCGTGGCCCTTACGATGCTTAATGCGAGAGAGTCTGTTGCCAAACAGATACAATCTGCGTCCAAGACTACGACCACTAATCTTCATATCTTCTACTTTTTGAGCAATCCCGCCAAGTGGCCTGTCGAGAATGCGATTTGAAGGTTGTATCCACCGGTATTGGCATCGACATCGAGCACCTCGCCCGCAAAATACATACCCTTGATTTTCAACGACTCCATGGTATACTCGTTCACCTCCGAACAACTTACGCCACCCGCAGTAACCACGGCATACTCGAATGGAGCATAGTCCGAGATTGGGAACGACCATCCCTTCAGCACCTTAATCAGGCGCTCGAACTCCTTCTCCGAAACCTTCGAGATATAGAGGCGCGAATGAACGTCCAACTCCTTGCAGATAGGCACAACGAGTGGCTTTGGCACCAAGCGACGCACCAACTCTGCAAAGAAATCCTCGGGTTGCATCTCAGCCACCTCGCGCTTGATACGCTCACGCAAAATATCCTCGGTGAGAGCCGGCTTGAGGTCGAGTTCAATCTTCACGCTCTTCTCCTCGAGCAGAGCATCCACAGCATCACGGCTCAGGCGAAGGATAACCGCGCCCTCCAAGCCACGATCCGAGAAGGACATCTCGCCAAACTCCTCGCGCACCATCTCGCCTGCGACGAACAATCGTGCGTTGATATTCTTGAGCCACACATTGCGGATATACTCCATCTGCGAATGGTTCGACTTGAGCGGAGTCAACGAAGGTCGCACCGACTCGATGGTGTGTCCCACCTGATCGGCAAAGTTGTAGCCATCGCCCGTAGAGCCAGTGCCTGGATAGGAGACACCGCCCGTAGCGATAATCACATTAGCCACCTCAATCTTACGGACATAGCCACGCTT
>JAZLDJ010000099.1:0-2561 GCA_045614685.1 Alistipes sp.
TGCTGTACCTACTGCCGAAGCGATACCTGCCAAGCCTACCATAAGTGCTACACCTACATAGGCCAAAATCAAAGCTGAATTCATAATTGTAATTGTGTTTTAATTAGTTATTAAATTTGTTTATTGTTGTTCTTTTGTAAGTGGCTCGAACGCACGTGTTGTCATCTCGAAGCCTGCATTTTTGTAAAACTCCACGAAGGTCAATCGCATTGGGTGAACGAACGACGAAATCGCAGACATAAATAGGTTGATGCCGTGTCCGACAAGCAGAATTGCCGTAGCACCCAAAATCTGAAATACGGTGCCAACACCAAACTGCTCGATACCCGAATCAAGACCCGTAAGACCCATAGCAAGCGAGTTGAACACCTGTGCCAACACTCCACCCGACAAACCGATAGCGAAGAGTCGGATATAGGAAAGCACGTCGCTCAACAAGCCCGTTATATTATTATAGGTATCCCACAAGCCCGATGCGAAGTTTTTCAAGAAGCCATAGAGCAATACGTACTCAATAGGCTTACGGCTCAAGTCGTTTAGGAAGAGCATCATAAACACGCCCACACCCATAGCGACATAGAAAGCAACGGACGAAGTGGTGAAGCCCGGAATCACCCAATTCTCGTTGAGCATCTGCAAGCCACCTGCAAGGCAGCCCGACAAAAGCACGATAAACCAACCCAATATAGAGAAGGTTGATGTGATACCGAAGGTACGCGCCTTGAATATGATGTTGAGCAACATACCAAACAATATCTGGAATACTCCGAGTGCCAACGCCCACGAGAAAAACTCTGCCTGGAAGTCGAACAACGCCGTAGGTATCGACATACCGAACAACGAGCCGGTAGCCAATCCGAAGAGGGTGGTTGCACCTCCGCAAATCATTGTGAGGTAGGCTACCCTACGCATCTTCGAAGCCTTAATAGCCAACAGCAAGCCGAGTAGGAAGATAATCGCGCCATAGCCCGCATCGTTCAAACAGATAGCGAAGAAGAGCATATAGAACGGAGCGAAGAATGGTGTCATATCCAGAGTTCCGTACTTTGGCAAGGCATACAAGCCTCCAATCATCTCGAACAGACGAGCAAAGCGGTTGTTCTTCAACTTAACCGGTGTCTCGTCCTCCTCGGTAGGATTCTCCTTGATGTAGACAACATTTGGATAGTCGTTCAACACCTTATCAACCTGCTCCGAAGTCTCCTTCTCTGCCCAGCCCTCCATAACGAGCAACAAGCCCTCGGCAGCCTTATCTGCCGTAGCCTCGATGCGAACGTCCTGCATCTGATTCTTCAACGCAGCCAACTCCGCCTCAATCTCTGCCTTCGAGTCGGCAACTGCGCTAATCACAGCGTTCTGAGCCTTTATGGTAGCCTCGTTTTGCTCAATCTGAGCCTTCAACTCGGCATTGTTCAAAGTTGGAGCCTTCTGCTCCTGAGCATCAATTGCAATCTCCTCCGAGCCATCGCCGATAACGACAAAGCGTACCACCGAATCGTCCTCGCCTACAACTGCGATATTGAGGTTAGCACCCCACTCCTCGCTGTTCTTCTCGAAGGTTGAGCGTTGAGCCGTAAAGTAGCGCAACACCAAACCGCTCCCTGCCAACTTGGCGAGTATCGAGCAGTCGAAATCACCCCAAGCAATCCACTCCTCGAGCACCTTCTCCAAGCGTGCATTCTCGGCATTTGCAGCAGCAATAGCCGCTTGTGCCGACTGATATGACTCGAATACCTTGCCTTTCTCGAGCTTCGCACCGCCAGCAACATAGTCGTCGCCCGCAACGAACTGCTCGAGTGCAGCGAGTGCCTTCGTACGGCTTTCGATGGCTGTAATAAGCTCTCTATCCGCCTCGGTTGGTTCCCAACCCGAAGTGGTAATATCGACCATACCCAACTCACGCAAACGCTCGATAAAACGCTCACGTTCTGCCGAGAACAAGACGATATTGTATTTCATCATCTTTACAATCATCTCTCTCCGCCCTCCTTTGCGGCTGCCTGCTGGCGAGTCTTGACGATTTTCTGTGCCGATTTAGAGAGATTCTCCTCGTCCTCCATAAATCGCTTAATTTTACGTATAGCGTCCTCATAGCCAGGTATCTGCACCTTCTCGTAGAGGTTCACTTTTTGAGTAGTCTTTCGGCGTGCATAGTCCAAAAGTGCGGTCTTGCGATTGTAGACCTCGAACTCGATGCCCAAGGTGGCTATCTTACGCAACAGTTCCACTCCATCGCTGTACCACGCTGGCGAGGAGAATAGATCGAATGGTTTGCACTCGAACTTCACCTCGTTGAGTATAGGAATGCGAACTCCCGCAATTTTTTGTGTTGTTAAATCGACATCTGCAACGCGAACAAGGGTACAATCAAACTCTCCCCACAGAGCCACCATATAGTCGTACTCGGCTACGAGCGCATCCAAACGCTCGCGGTACTCTGCTGCGGAGTCCTTCGCACGCTTAACCTCGGAGCGCAGAGCCGACTCCTTACTCTTGATGGTAGGGAGTGCCTTCTGGCGCATTTTCAGCTGTTTGCCGAGTTCGCCGAGCGAAGTCTTGTT
>JAZLDJ010000100.1:0-10232 GCA_045614685.1 Alistipes sp.
TGTAGGTGGTATCGTGGGCTACACAGCTAACGGAGTGGTTAACAACTGTACCAACCGCGCTGATGTCGAGGTAGATGGAACTCTCAAGGCTATCAACCTTGGTGGTATTGGTGGTTACATCACATACTGCTGGAACGACGAGCTCCACAACTACGGCAACGTAACAATCAAGGAGACCGTTCGTCTTCGTGGTCTCTCGGTAGGTGGTGTTGCGGGTATGTTCTATGGCAATGGTGCCAACACCGACCACACCTTCGGTAACTGCGTCAACCACGGCGATATCAAGGTTTTGGCTTCGCACGAGGAGAACTTTGCCACATCGGGAACTAAGAGCGATCCGTTCTACTATCGTATTGGCGGTATCACAGGTTTTGGTCGTACGAAGACTACCGGCGGATGTACCAACAATGGCGATATCACCGTATCGGGTAACATCAAGATTGCGGCAAATAGCCAATATAAGGAGGAGGCTCTCGTGGTTGCAGGTTGCGTAGGTTTTAAGACCAGCGGACACCCTGCAGGCCGATGGGAGAATAATGGCGACATCTTATTCGACGCCACTGTCACCTACGACGACGATGCAGCAGCTATCTACCACCCTATCTCAATCAGCGGATGCTTTGGTCCTCAGCCAGGCAACCCTGATGAGGGATACAACAACGGAGATATTATCTTCAACGGTAAGTACGAGGGTAACGCCGTACACATCGACATTGGCGGTCTCTATGCTGGAGGTCAGGACACCAACGGCTACAACAACAAGACCCCATTGAAGGGTAAGAATACAGGTAACATCACCATCGGCGACGATGCTGCCATTGGCACAAACCTCTATGTGGGCGGTATCATCGGTACCACCTTGGCAACAACAGCTCCGACATCGCTTGTAAACGAGGGCGATATCACCATCAGCGAAAAGGTGACCATCGGCGGCAAACTCTATGCAGGTGGCGCATACGGCTACTTCAAGGGTGGTAACATCAAGAATGTGAGCAACAGCGGCGATATCAACATCTATGGTAACGTAAATGGCCGTGCTTGCGTGGGTGGCATCTGCGTCTATGGTGTAACTGGCAAGACCGCTACCGACGTAATCAACACAGGTAACATCGTTGCTTCGGGAACTTACAAGGGCGGTGTCTATGCAGGTGGCGTATTCAGTGAGTTGGCCAAGGGCGATACTGGCAATCTCACACGCGTAGTGAATGGTGCACTCGGCACCAATGGTCTCCCTGACCCTAACAAGGGTAAGATTACCATCTCGGGTTTCTGCGATAACGACGTCAGCACATCGGGTCAATCGGCCCTCATCATTGGCGGACTTTGCGGTGGTACAAACTACGACCGCCGTCCAGGCAATATGAACGATTGCCACAACTATGGCACTCTCGAAGCTTCGGGTACATTCCACGGCCGAATCTACTTCTCGGGCTTCTCGATGGCTTGTATGAGCGCAGGTAAGACTATCACCAACTGCTCGCAGGAGGGTGATGTGATCTTCTCGGGTAAGATGCCGAACAAGACCAATGGAGCAATCTACATGACTGGCTTTGCGTACACCATAGACAAGGCGTTCACCATCACCAACTTCCAGAACAAGGGTAACCTCATCATCAGCGAGAGTGCTGAGATTGCCGAGGTGGTATATTTGATGGGCTTCGGTTATCGCAACACGAGCGTAACATTGGATGGTTGCTCGTTCAGTGGTAACATCATCCACAATGGTAAGCAGACAGCAAACACCGTATATATGAGTGCTCTTGCGGGCGAACGTTTTAGCGCTATCATCAAGAATGGCTATACCAATAGCGGAAACGTCTCATTTGGTGGAACATACTCGGGTGGTGGATATCTCTATATCAGCGGTTTGGGCACACTCTACAGCTCCCCAACCTTCGGAGGCACCATCCTCAACACAGGCACTATATCATTTACAGGTAAATCTACTCACGCAGATTCGAAGATACGTTTAGGCGGTTTGTTCGCATCGGTACCTAACACCGTGACAACGCTCGATGGCACTGCCGAGACAGTCGACTTCGTGAACAAGAGCAACATCATTGCAACTGGCGAGAGCGCAGGAGCGGTGGCCGTAGGTGGTATCGCAGCTATTGCAGCTGCTCCAATCACCGACGCTAAATCGTACAGCAACATTGAGGCTACAAACTCTGCCGTTGTGGGCTGGATTACAAGTTCTGAGCGTACCGATACCGTAAAGGCAACAAATTGCGGCGTAGGCGGTATGCGTATCACCGGCTGGGACGATAGCGATGCCGAACCGGTACCAACGGGCACCAAGATTAACTCTACAAACTTCTACAACTACATCTATGGCGTAGTGGATTGGACAGGCGTGGAGAACTACGATGGCTGTAGACTCCTCACTGCATCGGAGGTAAATTACTAATTTGCTAAAATGGTTACGAATATGAAAAGATATCTAAAACCCGAACTCTATCTCGTCGACGTAGCTGTCGAGGGCGGCTATGGCGATAGCGTCGGCCTGCCAGGATTTGGCTCCGAGCAAGACGAATTGGTTTATTAAGAAAAAATAGGGCTCTGCGGAGTCCTATTTTTCTTAATAGCAGGTCGTTATATCCAATATTTTTCATATCTTTGCAACTAGAAAAGAACAACACAGCAGTATTACCCTTCCACTAATATTATGGGGGGGGTAATGTGCTGTATTACAAATAGTTATAAACACATAGTAGCAATTCCTAAAATAAATTATTCTAAAAAGATGAAACATCTAACAAAAGTTCTCTTGGCCGTTGTGGCGATGGTAGCAGTATCGTGTACCACCGACACAACTAGCGAGATTGACTCAACCGTAGGCGGTGCGGGTCAGACCACCATCACTCTATCGCTCGAGGGCTCGCGTACGCAGCTCGGCGAGAAGGCTGGTGACTTGTACCCTATGCTTTGGAGCGAGGGCGACCAGATTTCGATTAACGGCGTGGCTTCGACTGCATTGACCGCAGCACAGGCTGGCTCGTCGGCTGCTACCTTCTCGGTAGCGGGCGAGTTGCAGAAGCCATACTGCATCGCCTACCCTGCAGCTGCCGAGGGCAAGGTGCTCTTTGCCGAGAAGCAGTCGCACGTAAACAACACCACATTTGGCAGTGGCGTATCTACAATGTATGCCTACAGCAACGATGGCGTAGGCGCACAGCTCGTACACCTCACAGGCGTGTTGAAGGTGGGTATTGTGGGTAGCGCAAAGCTCTCGATGGCTCAGATTTCGACCATCGACCGCGCACCTATTGCTGGCGAGTTCAATTTCGACTTCGAGTCGGGCGAGGCAACTGCAACCGAGGCTTCGAAGGAGGTTATCAACTACTCGTTTGGCGAGGGCGTTCAGCTCAGCGAGGAGCCAACCTACATCCACGTAGCAGTTCCTGCAGGTGTATACGAGGAGCTCTATATTACCCTCTACGACCTCGACGGCGGCGTGATGTATGCTCGAGTTAAGGCGGACGATGCAAAGCCTCTGACCGCAGGCAATGTGCGCACATTCAGCAACACAATCACCTACGCATCGGCTAACCAAAACCTCTTCGTGGTGAGCAGCGCAGCAACATTGAAGTCGTTTGCCGAGCAGGCAGCGACACTTACAAAGGATGTTCTCTTTGTGGCTGATGTAGATATGTCGGCTGAGGAGTGGACTCCAATCGAGGGCTACACAGGCACAATCAACGGAAATGGATATGCTGTCAAGGGGTTGAAGGCTCCATTGTTCGGCACTACATCGGCAAAGATTAAGGGTTTGCACCTCACCGAGCTCAATGCCGAATGGGCAACCTACGCCAAGGCGGGTGCTTTTGCATCATACCTTGCTGACGGTGGCGTGCTTTCGCACTGCTCTACCGACGGTAAGATTGTCATCAACAATACAACCTATACCGAGCCTGTAGTGCGTCAGCAGTATGACCTCATATATGGCGGTTTGGTTGGTTTGACCACAGGTGCAACCATCGAGCATTGCGAGAACAATGCCGACATCACCATTACCTCGGTATGTTCGCAGTCGGTGGCAGGATCGAACTTCTATGGTTTCAGCTTTGGAGGTGTAGTGGGTGCAGCCGACCTCGTAGAGGGTGGCAACCCAACTTCGATTACCCACGCAGTGAATCGTGGCGAGATTCTCATCAACAACACAACGGCTCTCTCTCGTGGTTACTACTGGATGGGCGGTGTCTTCGGCCAGACAATCGCCGATAACAGCCTTTCGGCATTCAGCCACTGCTACAACTATGGTAGCTTATCGACAAAAAAGGATTGCTCACTTCCGGCACTACGCTTGGGTGGTGTATTCGGTGACCTTGCAACAAACCCAATCAGCACTTGCGACTTCATCGAAAACCACGGCGATATCTTCGTTCACGGAGAGGTCGCATCAAATGTAATCCAAGTGTATGGTATTGGCTATACAGCGTATGTCGTAGATGGTGTGAACGACTGTCTTAACACAGGTAATATCGACGTACATAGCAACGCTTTGGGCAATATGTACATCTGTGGAGGTATCTTGGGTATTACAGCAAGCAGCGAGACCAAGGGCGTGTGCTACCGTATGAAGAACGAGGGTAATATCACCTTTGCTCCTTACAATGCGTCATCAAAGATGACAGGTACATTCACCGTTGCAGGTTTGACAAACAATCTCAACTGCGGCATCGAGGGTACGGCCGACAACCCTTCGGGCAATAGCGGTGCAATTCGTGTGACCTCCGTAGCCCAAAATATAACATACATTGCAGGTGTAGCAAACAATCTTGGCGAAGGCTTCACCCTCAAAAATGTTGAGAATAGCGGCTCTATCACTGTTGACGGAGATGTTACGGGCACGGCAGGCGACATCTATGCGTGTGGTATAGGTGCAACACTCAAGGCAAACTCGATACTCAACAATGTAAAGAATAGCGGTAGTATAAATGTAGGCGGTAGTGCAAGTCGATATGTAATCACCGCAGGTATCGCTAACGAGGTGCGTTGCACAATGACCGATGTTTCGAATAGCGCAGATATCAATGTTTCGGCAACATCGGGATCAAATGCATTTACGGTCGGTATTGGTCGTTTGGTCTACCTCAAAGCAGTCAATGTCTACAACACCGGAGATATTACCTACTCTGGTACAGCAACTACAGGAAGAATTCAAGTAGCAGGACTCTATGGCACACTCGGCAACAACTCGCTTAGCACCGATGCTGCAAACCCATCGAGCAATAGCGGAACTGTCACCTTCAACGGTAAAGCATTGGATGCAAGCGGGACGGTCAAGGTTGCCGGATTTGCCGCTATCTTGAACTACAGCAAGGGTGTCTCGAAACTCTTGAACAAGGGCGAGGTCGTGTGTGTGGGTGTTGCAGAGAATGTTGCACCAATTCACCTCGGAGGTCTGGCGTGCGATGTCAACCACCCTGCAAGCAACTGCGAGAATAGAGGTACAGTATCGTTCTCGGGCGTGGCAACAGGCACTATGTATGCCTCGGGTATCGGCGTGACTATGGGCGAAACAGGCTCCTTGACTAATGTTACAAATAATGGTAAGATAACCTCGACTGGTACGCATAACGCACAAGTTCGTTTGTCGGGTATCATTGGCTATGAGTATGCGGCAGGAACATTGACCGGTGCACGCAACAATGGCGATATCGAGATGAATGGCGAGGTTAAGGCAAGTATCGGCATCGCAGGTATCTGGCCGGTAAACCAGAAGGCTGACGCAACATTCACCAACTGCCACAACAGCGGTGTAATCACCGTAGTAAGTACAGCCGAGAATACCAGTTCGAACAACATTGCAGGTTTGGTGGGTTACACTGCCAAAAATATGACTTTCGATGGCTGCTCCAATAGCGGTAAGATGGTCGATGGCGTAGCGAAGGGTATCTACGTAGAGCAACCCGTAAAGCACGGCTACTTCGATATTGCAGGTTGTGTAGGTTATGTCTACAAGGCGAAGGTCACCTTCCTCAATGGCTTCACCAATAGTGCCGACATCTATGTCAAAGCCACCAACACCTACGCAGGAACATACCCTGTGGGCGGCGTGTTGGCGGTTTACAACCTGGCAAACGCAAGCTATGCAGAGTGGACAGGCACCGTCAAGAATACGGGTAAGATTACCTTCGATGGTGACGCTTCGGCAAGCAAGACTCTCGCAGTGGGTGGCATCGTCGGTATCTCGGGTGCAGAAGCTTGCGAGGCTACCCTCGTGAATACTGGCGACATCGCCATCACCGACACTGCTAAGATTCCTGCAACAAATGGTTTCGGAGGCATCATCGGCGTAACTACAGGTACCATAAAGGGTGCAAAAGCACACTTTACGCTCGAGAAGAGCAAGAATGTAGCCGCAAATGTCGGCTTCATCACCGGCTCGGCTCGTTCGGCAACTGTTACTGCATCGGAGTGTGGTATTGGTGGTAGAATACTCACCGGTTGGGACGACTCGGATGCCGAGCCGGAGCCAATCTACACCAAGCTCAACACCGGAAACTACTACAATTATATCTATGGTAGTGGTAGCAGCACCGATTGGGCAGACAGTGAGGACTACGACGGTTGTTCGTTCCTCTCGGCAAAACCAGAATAACAAACCCCTAAAAACGCAACGATTATGAGAAAGTATCAAAAACCAGAATTTCAGATTTTCGACATCGTAGCCGAAAGGGGCTATGGCGATAGCGTCGGACTTCCGGGCTTTGGCCCCGAGCAAGACGAACTTATTTACTAAGAAAGGGGGCAGTGAGCCCCCTTTCTTAGTAAATAAGCGAGTGTGTTACCTATCCCCCACCCCCCACCCCTTTCTGTAAAGGGGGCTTGTCGCTTCGCTCCATTAAAAAGGGGCTCTTCGGAGCCCTTTCTTAGTAAAGGTGTGTTAGCTATCCATAAATACTTAGTTTGGGAAAGCGCAGCATACTAAGGGTATGTGAGCATTTCCCGAGCGAGGCAGATGCCGAAAGAGCCTTGCTATACAGATTCTTTTATTGCTTCGGCTATGCGCTCACCATCAAGAGCTGCCGAGATGATACCGCCCGCAAAGCCTGCACCTTCGCCTGCAGGATATAGTCCCGACACCTCGGGGTGCTGAAGAGTGATTTTATCGCGCGGAATACGCACTGGCGTAGAGGTGCGCGACTCGACACCCACAACGAGAGCCTCGTTGGTGAGATAGCCGTGCATACGCTTATCGAAAACCGAGATTGCCTCGCGCAGACGCGACGACATAAATTGCGGCATCCATTCATCCAAGCGCGACGGAACTACGCCCGGAACATAGGAGCACTTCGGCAATGACGCCGAGCTTCGACCTGTCACAAAGTCACCTACACGCTGTGCCGGAGCCGTCTGATGCTCAGGTGCTTGCGCGCGTGCTACCTGCTCGAGCTGCTGCTGGAAAACAAGGCCTGCCAATGCGCCATACTCCGCCTGAAGATGGGCATAATCCTCCTCGCGAATCTCGGTCACGAAGCCCGAATTGGCATAGGGCGAGTTGCGGCGTGAAGGCGACATACCATTTACCACCGACTCGCTCTGATCGGTCAAGGCCGGCACGATAAATCCACCTGGACACATACAGAACGAGTAGACACCTCGTCCACCCACCTGAGTCACAAGCGAATAGGATGCCGACGGGAGATACTCCATCTCGGGCGAACGATGATATTGGATGTTATTGATGAGTTGTTGCGGATGCTCGATACGCACGCCCATAGCGTAGGCCTTAGCCTCGAGGCGAACGCCAATGCGGTGTAACATATAGTAGATATCGCGCGCAGAGTGGCCCGTAGCCACCACTACATATTGCGCCAAAACCTTGTCGCCATCAACGACAACACCCTCGACACGACCATTGCGGATGAGGAGTTCGTCTACCCTCTTCTCGAAGTGCACCTCGCCTCCCGCAGCGCGAATAGCCTCGCGCATATTGGCGATAATTCGCGGCAATCTATCCGAGCCAATATGGGGGTGCGCCTCGTACAAAATCTCGGGCGAAGCACCGTGAAAAACGAGTCGCTGAAGGGCTCGATTGTAGTCGCCACGCTTCTTGCTTCGGGTGAAGAGTTTTCCGTCTGAAAAGGTGCCTGCACCACCCTCGCCAAAGGCGTAATTCGAGTCGGGATTCACTCCCTGATTACGCTGAATTTTGGCTATATCCTTGCCTCGTTCGACCACCTCCTTGCCGCGCTCGAAGATTATTGGCTTGAAGCCCAACTCTATGAGTCTCAGCGCAGTATAGAGGCCCGCTGGACCTGCACCAACGATTACAACCTCGGGCTTGCCCACCACCGACGGATAGTCGAAATGAAGCGGTGCTGGCTGCTCCTCCTTGTCGATGTAAGCCTCGAGCGAGAGGTTCACCTTGAGCGCTCCGCGCCTTGCGTCTACCGAGCGTTTCACAATGCGCAAAAGGGCAATATCGCTCTCCTTGATACGGAGTTCGCGCGCTACCAACGGAGCATAGAATTTTGCGTCGGAAGCCTGCTTGGGCGAGAGTGTCAGAGTTACAATTTTTGGCATATAAAATGGGTATAATAGTGTGCAAATTTAGCACTTTTCTGCGAAATTTTCTCAAAAAAGAGATGCGAAGGTTGCGAATTGCAAAAAAATGGTTACCTTTGCACTCGCACTAAGGCGGATATGGTGTAATTGGTAGCCACGCCAGACTTAGGATCTGGTGCCGAGAGGCGTGGGGGTTCGAGTCCCTTTATCCGCACAAAGTTACCGAAGAGGAATTTCCGAAAGGATTTTCCTCTTTTTTATTTTTGTAACTTTTTGATATTCTTTGAATTATAGAGAGTGCCTGATTGCAGTTGATGGTTCGATAATTGCCAATTTCTTTATCCCATAAAATTCCGCTTGGAAACAGCAAATTTTGGATTTTCTGGCATAATTCTAATTCTGAATCACTCCACAAACTGCCTAATTTACAACAAGTTGCAACTACTTCATCAACCGTTGAGGTAAGGTTCGATAAATTTCTTTTTACCTTTGCGATTTCTATCTCGATTTTGGCGAGTTTCTCCTGGATAACCTCCACGGTAGTCGTATAAATATCTTCGTCAATATCGCCCATTCCACGACTGACCTTGCACTTTTTGAGTTTATTCTCCAACTCGCTCTTCTGTTTCTTCAAAATAGACAACTGCTCCTTATGCTCGCTGTCCTCTTCGTATATGATGCTCGATACCACATCGTTGAACCATTCCAACAGCGTAGCGGGGATAGCATAGGTATCCAACAACTCGGCGTAAAGGCTGTGCACCTTCTTTGCCGATACATTGTTCTTACAACCGACCTGGTTGCACTTATAGTAGTCGATGTTTTTACGCTTGACGGTATATGCTGTTAGGGGCAGACCATCTTCGGCACAACGGATATGACGCTTTAAGGGGAAACGGGGTGTTTCCGCCTTAACTTTGTAAACACCCGTTCTACCGCTTAATATCTCTTGTACTTGCAAAAACTCCACCCACGAAATGACTGCGGGATGCTTACCGTCGATAATCTCTCCATCGGTGAATTTACTCTGAATTTTGCCCGCATAGAATGGGTTGGTGAGTATCTTATGCAACTTCTGCTTGCTCACATTCAATCCCATTGCCGATAATCTGTCCATAATTCGGAAATTATCCACGCCCTGCAATTTCCACTTAAACGCCTTCTGGATAAGTTTACCCGTAGCGTTGATGGTGAATTTTGCGTTGATACTCTTACCCTCCTTGTTGTATCCCAAAGGTCGCTTACCAACCCACACACCGCTCTCCATACAGTGTTTACGACCCGACACAAATTTATTGGTACGATTGGTGTTGTCCCATTGAGCCAGGGACAACTTGACTTGCATCATCATCACACCTTCAGGTGTTGAGGTATCTGTACCCGACAATGCCTCCACGATAATAACTCCCTGAGCATTAAGGTCGTTGATGATATTGATGGCTTGACCTGCATTGCGAGAGAAACGGTCAGCCTGATTGACGATGATATACTTGACGCTTCTATCCTTCTTGACCGCTGTAATCATCTCCTTGATTAGTTTTCCTGGTGTCTTGGCACTCTCGTGAGTGCCACCAAAATAACCCTTGATAGTGTAACCGTTTTCACGGGCAAACCTTTCACAGCGGCACTTCTGGTCATCGAGGCTGCCACCATTCTCCTCCTGGTGCTTTGTACTTACTCTACTCCATATAAAACAATTTTTCGTCATAATTAAATTC
>JAZLDJ010000101.1:0-12352 GCA_045614685.1 Alistipes sp.
GTTTCTCTTTCCCTCCCCGAGCAGAAATGTGTGTTACCCACCCCCCTAAATCCCCCTCCTGTGAGGGGGACTTATTTGTTGGTACAATCTCTCTCAATGCCCAAATCTTTGCTAAATCTTTCAAAAACTCGTTCGAAAATAGAACATCGTAGGGTACGAAAAGGAGAGGTTTTTTTGCCTCTCCTTTTTCGTACTTACCCCGAGCAGAATCGTTCAGCTTGTTGCGCCTCGGGAGAGTTGTCTGCGAGTTATGGAATGGTCATTATTGCTGCGCAACTACGATAATAAATCAAATAGCAGTAGCTCAAATAAACTTGGCTACCGCTATTTAATTTATCCTCTAAACCTTTGGTTTAATGCCCATTCCATTACTTCTTGCTCTCCTCTCGGTTTCTGCCGCCGTTCGATATGGTGAGGTTTAATCTCCCTAAATCCCCCTCCTGTGAGGGGAACTTATTTGTCGGAGCAATCGACCGAAGGCCGCAAAGGTAAGGTTATAAAGAGAAGACAAAAAGAGTCTTTACAACCTTGCAAAGCAACTATTTGATAGGTGGCTATTTAAGGTGATACTCCTCGGTGTGAGTTGCACCGGCCTTATCAACCCAAGTGATACGATACTTACCCTTGAAGCCTCGCCACGCAATCTCACCCTTACCATTAGGCTTAACCATAAGATTGGTGCGCCACTCCTTGTTGATAAGGTTATTCAATGCGTAATATACAATCTTTGGCTTCATATCGCGAGTGTATATACCCGATATTGTAGGCTCGCCCTTATATCCACAATCGTCTACAAGGTTCCACCAAGTTATAGCGGTCATATTCGGATAGGAGAACCACAAACGATAGAGGTTTACAGCCACTATAGATTGAATCATCTCGCCACGATGGTCCGAACCTGGCGAGGTGATGGTGATCTCACTCATACACATCGGTAGCTTGTTCTCTGCCAACTTATCCAACACATAGTACGCCTTCTCGGGTGTCCAAATAGGCTTTCCTTGCGCGATGAGTTCGGCGTTACGATGCTTGCGCATAAGGTGCATCTGAATACCAATCATATCTATCTTTGCACCGCGCTCTAACAGATGCTTGATAGCTCCCGAATAGATGTCTGCATTCTTCTTCTTCGAGTCAGACTGCGTTTCGTTGATATTCAACTTGGCTCCACTCTTGTTCAACTTGTTCACAAGGTCGAACGAACGATACACATAGTCGCCCGGCATAAGACCATAGCGAGGTGTTTTGGTGAATTTGGCACCCGGAACCCAAGCTTTATCTCTATAGTCGAGATAACACTCGTTCACCACATCCCAGCTGTGAATACGACCATCATATCGATTCACGATATCGCGAGCATTTCCGAAAAGACGCTCGTCAAGCTTCTGCTGATACTCAGGCAGGAGTTTCGCAAGCTCGTCAGCACTCATAGCATTGAACTCGTTGCTACGATGCTGTGGTGCTGTGGTGGTAATTTTATCGTTAGCATTGAGCCAATCGCGCTCCTCCTTCGAGAATCCGTCACGAATCCAAGCCGGTTGCTGAATAGTCATATGGCCCCAAACAAGAGGGTGACCGTGAATCTGCATACCGCGCGCCTCGCACCAATCGATTACCGGCTCGGTGGGAGGACGACGCCAATGGGGCTGCTTATGAGGCTCCTTGCAGTTGTTCCACCACTCCTCGGTATCACGCTCCTCGGCCAAAAAGCGTTTGTGGCCCTCTTCAAGCTCCAACTCGCGCCAATAGAAGGCAACGGTAGCACGATTGAATAGCGTTCCAAAGGTGTTTTTATAGATGTCGTTATATTCCTTCTTGCCGAGCTGGTCCCAGTTAAAGGCACTTGCTCCAAAACCAAAGTCGGAAGTTATCTGCTCTACGTGAACCTGTGTTCCACCCTTGATTTTACCAACTTGGAAGGTGGCATCACCCTTGCGGTTCTTCTCAATATCGGCATCGATACGAGCTTGCGCCTCCTCGTTCCAATACTCCCAATACTTTGCCGACATAATCTTCTCGGTATCCTCAGCAACCGAACGAGGGATTTTGGGTTGTGCCATAACCGTCAATCCGACAAGCATGGCAGCCATCGATAATAAAATTCTCTTCATTGTATCACATTTTTAATATGTTTCTAACACTATAAAGGTATAGATATTATAGAAAAAAAACTCTCTAAACCCTAACGCCTCTAACGCCTCTAATGCCTCTAACGTCCCTAACGCGCCTATCAGCCCTCTGCTATCTCGCACTTTTTGGAATGGTGATAGGGATATAGTTCTTCGATGGAGCGAGTGGAACAAGTGGGCAATCCACTGCGTGAATCATCTCCTTACCGTCGGTATCTTGGGCTTTAATCCCCTTCATATCAATCTTGGCAACGTTGTGAATACCTATCGGAGTGCGGTGCTCCTCGCCTGTGAAGGTGAAGTTTAGGTTCTCCATCGTAAGGTGCTTGATGTTGCGAACATACATAGCCCAATAAGGTGTGGTGCGCGACTCGCGAGTAGGCATCTGCAACTCGCGCTTGGTCTTTTCGTCGGTGCGACCAATGTACTGCACATCGATATCTCGAAGTGTTACATCCTCGTAGACTCCGCCCTTCCAGCTCTCGATCTGAAGTGCGGCATAGTTTACGTTTGTGGCCTTGATGCGTTCCACGACGAGGTTCTTCGACCAAGTGTTAGCCTTCAGATCGGAGGCAAAGGCGCAGCGCACACAATCTATCTCGAGGTCGTGAATGTAGACATCCTCGACGCCTCCAACTGCATCCCACCAAGCTCCGGGTTGGATGATTACAGCAGCCAACATCTTACCCGTAAGTTTTGGAAGGTGAGGCTGAGCATACTTGCCTGGGCCCTTCATCTGGCAGTGCGCAATCTCCAAGTCCTTGACAGGGAAGATTATGCGAATGCCGTTGCAGGTGGAGTTTATGTAGCAATTTTTGATTACGGCATTCTCCCAATATCCACCCGCAATGCAGTCGTCGCCCGTTTCGAACGAACAGTTGCGAATCATCAGATTCTTTGCTCCGCGGAGGTGGATGCCGTCGTGACCTTTGGTGAATGTTACATTGTCGAATGTGGCATTTAGAACCTCATATCCCATAACGCCATAGTTCGATGCTTCGGTGATGTGGATGCCACGAATGGTTACACCATCGACCTCGCCGAGCATTATGCAGTGTGGGCCTCGTGAGCGACCTTCGCCGTTGGGGTCTACAAGGTGGTTTGAGTTGATTACGCCGTCACCCGTGATGGCAATATTGCTAACGCGTTGTGCGAGTATGAATGAACGATTCCAATACTCGGTGTAGGCCACCTTATACTTCATAAAGTCGTCGCGTAGACATTTGTAGTTCTTGTAATCTTTAAGGTCGAGCGAGGCTATCAGCTCGGCACCTTCGGCCAGACGTAGTTCTACATTGTCGAGCATCTCGATAGTCCCCGAGAGGTACTTGCCTGCCGGCACAAGCACGATGCCGCCACCTGCCTCGTTGCACGCCTTTATGGCGTTGTTGATAGCTACTGTGTTAGAGCTCTTGCCGTTGCCTTTTGCACCAAAGTCTTTGATGTTGTAGGTTGTGCGAGCCGACACAAAGGCTACTTGCACTAATGCGATTAAAACTAATAGAATCTGTTTCATATATCTGATTTATTTTGAATTTCTATAAAGTATTATCTTTCTGAGTGTTGTCGCAACCGTTGAGTAGTTGCTTGGTGTTGCTGATGAAACGCTCGTAGCATTTGCGCTGTGCAGCGCTCATCTCCACCTCGGCTGCAAAATCCGACGATACGAGCGTGTGTCCCGGGCTCTTCTTTACCCAAATCGGAATTGTGCGCAGAGAGTATTTGCAGATAGTGTCATTGCTCTTCTCGATCTCGATCTCGGCCAATAGACCACCGTCGGTGTGGTCGTATTGCTGATTCGAGATGAAGTTGCCCAACGAGTAGATTGTGATCTGCTGCTCGGTTGTAGTGTAGGGTTGTACGACGTGTGGATGCGAGCCGACAACAATATCCACTCCGTGGTGATGGAGAAATTGGGCCAACTTGCGTTGTTGTCGCGACGGCTGACGTTGGTACTCGTTGCCCCAATGCATACACGCCACCACGCAGTCGGCACCCTTCGAGGCGAATGCAATATCGTCGGCAATGCGAACGGTGTCGATAAGATTTACCAAGCACCCTTTCGGAACAGGAATGCCGTTTGTGCCGTAGGTGTAGTTTATGAGCGAGAGTTTGATGCCGTTGCGTTCGAGTCGGAGAACCCTATTTAGTTTATACTCCTCTTCGTTATGGAAAACGCCGGTGTGGGCAATGCCTAACGTGTCGAGATGGGCTATTGTTGTGCGAATACCCTTTGCGCCCCTATCGCAGCAGTGGTTGTTGGCGAGTAGAGCGACATCTGCGCCGAGCCACGCCAACGCCTCGATATATTCGGCTGGCGACGAAAAGCAAGGATAGCCCGTATAACGCGAATTTGGCGATATTGTTGTTTCGAGGTTTACGATGGCAATGTCGGCTTGGTCGAAGTGGGGCTTAACTCCTGCGAAGGATGGGCGAAAATCAATCGAGCCATCTTGGCGTCGAGCCGATTCGATTTGAGGTGTGTGACACATCGCATCTCCCGCAAAGAGTAGGCGTAGACGTTTCGGCCCGAGTTCCTTGGACTCAATGGCTGTTTTGTCGCCTTGCGCGGAGTTTTGAGGATGGTTTCCTCCGCACGAAGCAAATGCTATAGCCACGAGCAGGACGGCGATAGAGTATGTATGTTTGAGTTTTATCACTGCATATAGGTATTTCGCCCACACTTCTCGCAAAGATAGTGATTTTTTTTGAAAGTTTTCTGTTTCTCGTTTTCCTTTTTACGTTTTTTAGTTGTATCTTTGCACCCGCAAATGTGGAGGGATTTGGACTGATTGCAACCACAATAAAAAAGTGCTAAACCGGCAACTCTTTCTTAGGCGCGTCTGCCAAATCCCAACCATAGAAAAGATAGGAGTGAGGAGATAGGAGATAGGAGTGAGTTGAGAGTTAAGAGTTGAAAGAAAGTTTTTTCACTCTAATACCTCTAACGACCCTAACGACTCTAATGCCCCTAACGACACTAATGAAAATTTTACTAAAATTTTGAAAGATATGGGATTTTTGTTTACATCGGAGTCGGTTTCGGAGGGACATCCAGATAAGGTTTCCGACCAGATTTCAGACGCTATTCTCGACGAGTTCTTGCGTCGTGATGCATCGGCAAAGGTTGCTTGCGAGACACTCTGTACCACAGGTTTGGTGGTCGTTTCGGGCGAGGTTTGCTCGGACGCTTATGTCGATATTCAGGGCACAGCACGTCGCGTAATCGACCGCATTGGCTACAATCGTAGTGAGTTGCAGTTCGACGCAAAGTCGTGCGGTATCCTCTCGGCTATCCACGAGCAGTCGTCGGATATCAACCAGGGCGTAGTGCGTGCTACCGAGGAGGAGCAGGGCGCTGGCGACCAGGGCATTATGTTTGGTTACGCCGTGAACGAGTCGCGCGAGTTGATGCCCGCGACTTTGATCCTCTCGCACGTTATCCTCAAGGAGTTGGCTGTTATTCGTCGCGAGGGCGAGGTTATGACCTACCTTCGTCCGGACTCAAAGAGTCAGGTAACCATCGAGTATGGCGACGACCGTAAGGCAAAGCGTGTTCACACTATCGTAGTCTCTACTCAGCACGACGAGGATGTGGATGTAGCGCAGATTAAAGAGGATGTTCGCACAATCCTTATTCCTCGTGTTAAGGCTCGCTTGGAGCGTGCAGGTGACGAGTTGGCGCAGCTCATTGGAGAGGATTATATCCTCCACGTAAATCCAACTGGCAAGTTTGTTATCGGCGGACCTCACGGCGATACAGGCCTCACAGGTCGCAAGATTATTGTTGATACCTATGGTGGCCGTGGTGCACACGGTGGTGGCGCATTCTCGGGCAAGGACTCTTCAAAGGTGGACCGTTCGGCAGCCTATGCAGCACGCCATATCGCAAAGAATATGGTTGCAGCAGGCGTCGCGGATGAGTGCCTTGTACAGTTGAGCTATGCTATCGGTATTGCTCAGCCGTTGTCGGTTTATGTCGATACCTACGGCACAAACAAACTCTCAATCAGCGAGGGTGAGATTGCCGAGCGTATTGCACGTCTCTTCGACCTTCGTCCACACGCCATCGTTAATCGTTACGGCTTGAAGAATCCTATCTTCGAGGCAACTGCATCGTATGGTCACTTCGGCAACCGCCCTTACACCAAGGCTGTTAAGTTTGTGGAGAATGGCGTTGAGGTAGAGCGCGAGGTTGAGTTCTTCGGTTGGGAGCGTCTCGATGCTGTCGAGGCTATCAAGGCAGAGTTCGGTCTTTAAGATGAGTAGTTATGAGAACTATTAATTATATGTTGTGCATAGCCTTTTCGCTATGCACAATTTTTTCTATTTCGGCGCAGAAAAAGTCGTTGAAGTTCCACGGCAAGCCTGACTATTATTTGGAGTGTCAGAGCGAGGCTCTCTTTAAGGTTGCCGACGAGGGGTTGGATGCCTATCCTCCCGTTGTGGGTGCTCCTATCGAGCGCCGATTGGCTCTCTATAATCTCGATGGCCTTTTGCACGACACTCGTAACGATAATACAGAGGCGTTTCGAGGCTTTGTTACCTCGCGTGTGACAAAGTTACTTGCCGATTTGGAGAAGCCTATGAGGCGAGGTTTGCGCGTCTACAAGATATACAACGAGGCCTTTGTTGTTCGCACTAAGAACGCGACCATAGCATTCGATTTTTCGCGTTGTCGTTGTCGTGGCCACAAAGATCCGATTGTGCCTACCGAGTTAGCCGAGAAGATTGCCGCAAAGTGCGATGCGTTGTTCTTGACACACAACCACGGCGACCATGTCGATAGATACATCGTCGATCTCTTTGTCAAGGCGGGCAAGCCAGTTGTTGCGGCTCCAAATATCCTTGTCGACAAGGAGGGTGTAACACATCGTCGCGAAGAGGATGATATCGACAATTTCGAGGTGAAACTCAAGAGTGGCAAGTCACTCAAGGTGGCTGTTGTTGCAGCCATTCACGGCAAGCTGATGAACAATGTCTACGTGGTGACCACCCCCGATAAGTACACTGTGTGTCATACGGGCGATATGAGTGGCAAGAGCAACTTTAAGTGGATACCAACCATCAAGTATAACGTTCCGAAGATAGACGCCTTGCTCGTGAATTGCTGGACAGGTGCTATCGCTAAGGCTATTCCGGGCTTCGATCCTCGCTATGTCATCACGGGCCACGAGAACGAGATGGGCCATACCATCGACCACCGCGAGGCATATTGGCTCTCGTTTACTAAGCTTGCCAAGGTTGACTACAAGTATGTTGTAATGGCTTGGGGTGAGTGGTTCTCGATAAAGTAAATCTCAGATTCAAATAAAACAAGCAGAGGCTTCCGCTCGGAAGCCTCTGCTTGTTTTATGCTCTTTAGAAGAATTGTATTAGCAGTAATCCTACGCCTATCGATACGGCGGTGGTGATGAGCCCAGGCATCATGAATGAGTGGTTGAGCACCCACTTGCCAATGCGTGTCGTACCTGTGCGGTCGAAGTTTATGGCCGCAATGATAGTCGGGTAGTTCGGGATGAAGAAATAGCCATTTACGGCAGGGAACAACGCGATAAGCATCATTGGCGATATACCGAGTGTTAGACCCAATGGAGCTATGGCGCGAATGGTTGCAGCCTGGCTATAGAGCAAGATTGACATCACAAAAAGTGCCAAGCCAAAGAGCCAAGGCATTTGCGTAACGACTCCCTCAATCGAAGCGGTTAATTCTGCAAGATTTCCCTTGATGAAGGTATCGCCCATCCACGCGATTCCGAATATGGCAATCACCGCTTGCATACCTGCCGAGAAGACGCTTCCTTTGGCTGCTTCGGAGCCATTGATGCGGGTGGTGAGCAGAATGAGTGCTGCGGCCGAAAGCATCAGAATCTCAATTAGTAACGGCATACTCAACGCCTCGCCATTGAACGACGGACGGAGCGATGGAATCGAGCCGAAAATAACGATGAGCAGGGTGGTAATTACGAATATTATCACCGAAAGTCGAGCCTTTGCAAGGTTCTTTACTTTGTTCGTTTCGTTCGCTTTCTTAGCGTCGAGAAGACCCGCTTTAACACGCTTGATATATTCAGGGTCGTCGACCAACTCCTTGCCTACGTGCATCGAGTACAACGCACCTGCCAAGATGCCGATAAGGGTGGCTGGAATGCAGATTTTAAGGATGTCGAAGAGTGTATAGCCATATGCTGTCAACATGCCCAACAATGCCACCGTAGCGGCCGAAATGGGGCTCGCGGTGATACCTTGTTGCGAGGCGATGGTCGCTATCGCAAGCGGACGCTCGGGACGGATTTTTGTCTCGAGAGCCACCTCTGAAATTACCGGAAGAAGCGAGTATGCAACGTGTCCTGTACCTGCCAAAAAGGTAAATGTATAGGTCACAAGTGGCGCAAGGAAGGTGATGTGTGCGGGGTTACGGCGCAGTATGCGCTCGGCCAACTTCACCAAATAGTCGAGACCTCCGGCAGCCTGCATGCACGATGCCGCAGAGATTACCGCTGCAATCATCAGCATCACATCGATAGGCGGCGCCGTAGGCTGCAAATCGAATATGAAGGTCAGCACGGCCAATCCAAGACCGCCCATAATTCCCAGGCCTATACCTCCGAGCTTGGCTCCGATAATGATTGCTACCAGTACAAATAGAAATTGTATAATCATACCTTTATCTTTCTCGCAGTTGTTTCAAAACAGCGTAAATACGACGACAAAGATAGTGAAAATTATTAAAAAAAAGTGGGCCACCGTAACGTTTTAGTTTGGTAGCCCACTTTTCTAAGTGTTTATTTGCTGGGCGGCGAATTTTTTTCTATTTATTTGAGTTTAACCCTCTGTGCGAAAAAATCTAAACAATTATGCATTTTGCATTTTGCATTCTGCATTTTTTTACTATCTTTGCGAAGAATTTACGCGTATGCGCGTATATGCAGGTGTGAACAAATACAAAATATACAAAATCAATAAACTAAAACTATGGAGAATAAACTTAAAGAATTGACCGATCGTCTCTATGGCGAGGGTTTGGAAAAGGGCCGTGTCGAGGCTGATCGTTTGGTAGCGGAGGCTAAGGAGAAGGCTGCTGCGATTTTGGCAGAGGCAAATGCCGAGGCCGAGAAGATCGTGAAGAAGGCCGAGGATAAGGCTGCCGATATCGAGAAGAACTCGATGACCGAGATTCAGCTTGCTGGCCGTCAGGCTGTGGCAAAGATTAAGAGCGAGTTGGCTGCTGCCATCATCGCAAAGACATCGACCGAGGCTGTGAAGTCGGCAACCGTAGATGCTGAGTTCGTGAAGAACATGCTCTTGGAGGTTGCTAAGAATTGGTCTGGTGCTGCCGAGAACGTATCGCTCAAGGCGTTGCTTCCTGCTGCTCTCGAGGCTGAGTTTGCGAAGGTGTTCGAAGCTTCGGCTAAGGAGTTGCTTGCTGCAGGTGTCGAGGTTGGCTACTCGAAGGATGTTAAGGCTGGCTTCAAGGTAGGCGAGAAGGATGGCGGTTACTATATCTCGTTCACCGACGAGTCGTTCGAGGCGTTGCTCGACGAATACTTGCGCGAGAAGGTTTCACAGTTACTCTTTGCTTAACCCGATTATGTTTGCAAATTCTTATTACGCATTAGTAGCGGGCTTCCGCGAGTATACTCTCGATTCCGATGCTAAGGGTTTCGATATCGAGGCTATCATCTCGGAAGTGCTCGAGGTGCTCTCTTCGTCTGACGCCAAGAGGGTGAAGTTGCTCTACGCCTACTACGATTGCGAGAATCTAATCAGTCGCTACAACGGCTCCACAACTCACAATCCGCTTGGTCGCCTATCAAGTGAGGAGATCGAGGAGGAGTTGCGCCGTCCATCGCGCCTTGCTGCTCCGCTTGCAAAGGTTGTTCGCGCCTATGCTTCGCCCGAGAGCGAGGAGGCCGAAGGTATGGACCTCGAGCAGCCGTTTGCCAAGTCGTTGCTTACGGCCTACTACAAGGCTTGCGAGGCTTCGGGTTCGCGACTTTTGAAGGAGTGGTCTCAGACCGACCGTACAATCCGCAATGTTGTGGCGGCTACATTGGCTCGTCAGCACGGCATTGCTGCCGATACGGTGGTTATAGGCGAGGACTCGGTTGCCAAGGCGTTGTCGCGTAGTTCGGCTGCCGATTTCGGTTTGCGTGCCGAGCTCCCATATGTCGAGCAGTTGGTATCAGCCGTTCTCGACGAGCACAATATGGTGGAGAAGGAGCGTAAGATTGACAACATCCGTTGGAACAAGTTGTCGGAACTCTCTACATTCGACTATTTCGACCTCAATGCCGTCATCGCATACTTGGTGAAGGTTAATATGGTGGCCCGTTGGGCAGCACTCGATGCAAAGGTTGGTCGCGAGATGTTCGACCGCCTCGTGTCGGAGCTCGATGGCAAGGAAATGATAAATAAATTATAACTAGCATAATGAAAACAACAGGAAAAGTAAACGGTATCATCTCGAACATCGTTATCGTGAAGGCTGACGGAGCAGTTGGTCAGAACGAGATTTGCTATGTTTATGCAGGTGAGACCAAGATGATGGCCGAGGTCATCAAAGTTATAGGCGACGACGCCTATGTGCAGGTTTTCGATAGCACTCGTGGCTTGAAGATCGGCGATAAGGTAGAGTTTGAGGGCCATATGCTCGAGGCAACTTTGGCTCCGGGTATGCTCTCGCGTAACTACGATGGTTTGCAGAACGACCTCGAGAAGATGGATGGTTTGTTCATCTCGCGCGGTTCGATTACCGACCCAGTAGACTTCGATGCAAAGTGGGAGTTCAAGCCATTGGCAAAGGCGGGCGATAAGGTTTCTGCAGGAGCTTGGCTCGGCGAGGTTAAGGAGCAGTGGGTGGCTCACAAGATTATGGTGCCATTCATCATGACCGGCAACTACACCGTAAAGAGCGTAGTTGAGGCTGGCGAGTACAAGGTTACCGACACCATTGCAGTTGTAACTGACGTTGATGGCAACGAGTACAACATCACAATGGTGCAGAAGTGGCCAGTGAAGCAGGCTATCCGTTGCTACACAGAGAAGCCACGTCCTTCGCGCGTTATGGAGACTGGTGTTCGTGCAATCGATACATTCAACCCATTGGCTGAGGGTGGTACAGGATTTATTCCTGGCCCATTCGGTGCAGGTAAGACCGTGCTTCAGCACGCTATCTCTAAGCAGGCCGAGGCTGACATCATCGTTATCGTTGCGTGCGGTGAGCGTGCAAACGAGGTTGTGGAGATTTTTAAGGAGTTCCCAGAGCTCATCGACCCACACACAGGCCACAAGCTTATGGAGCGTACCATCATCATCTGTAACACCTCGAATATGCCAGTTGCTGCGCGTGAGGCGTCGGTATACACTGGTATGACCATCGGTGAGTACTATCGTTCGATGGGCTTGAAGGTGCTCGTTATGGCTGACTCTACTTCGCGTTGGGCTCAGGCATTGCGTGAGATGTCTAACCGTTTGGAGGAGCTTCCAGGTCAGGATGCCTTCCCTATGGACCTCTCGGCAATCATCTCGAGCTTCTATGCTCGCGCAGGTTTGGTTAAGCTCAACAACGGAGAGACAGGTTCGGTAACATTCCTTGGTACTGTATCACCTGCGGGTGGTAACCTCAAGGAGCCTGTAACCGAGTCTACAAAGAAGGCTGCACGATGCTTCTACGCACTTTCGCAGGGCCGTGCCGACTCTAAGCGTTATCCAGCAATCGACCCGCTCGATTCGTACTCGAAGTATTTGGAGTATCCAGAGGTTGAGTCTTACCTCGGCGAGAAGATCGAGAAGAACTGGGTTGAGCTCGTATATCGTGGCAAGACCATCGTTCAGCGTGGTAAGGAGGCAAACGATCAGATCAACATCTTGGGTGACGACGGTGTGCCTGTAGACTACCACGAGCGTTTCTGGAAGAGCGAGCTTATCGACTTCGTAATCTTGCAGCAGGATGCTTTCGATGATGTAGATGCTAACTGTCCTATGGAGCGTCAGCAGTATATGTACAAGAAGGTACTCTCGATTTGCGAGTACGACTTCGACTTTGTCGATTTCGAGGAGTGCTCGAAGTTCTTCAAGACCCTCATCAACCTCTTCCGTCAGATGAACTATGCAGAGTGGCAGAGCGAGAAGTTCTACGACTACGACAAACAAATTGATGCTTACATCGCTAACCACGTAAACCGATAAAAAGTTATGACACGAGCATTTCAGAAAATATA
>JAZLDJ010000102.1:0-31376 GCA_045614685.1 Alistipes sp.
TAACCATGTTTTCCGCGGGGCAAATCCTAAATCATATACTTGCTCAAGGCGTTACCAACATTCTCCCCCGAAGGGTCCTGGTTGTACGAAATGGTGTAGTATGGCATAATTGCAGCCACCTGCTTTGTGCCCTCCTCGAGAGCAAATGCTCCCTTGGTGAAAGGTACGAGGTGCTCCTCGAAGTTGTTGCCCGGATAAACGGCATATTTTCCGATACCAAAGTGGGCATCGCGGCCAGCTTCGCCTGTAGCGCCACCTGGCCAGTGCTTAGCCATAGCGTTTACACTCTCTGTACCCCAAGCACCCTCGATGCAGGCATCACCCTTCGAGGTCTGGAATCCGTCAGAGTAGGCGCGAACACAATCTGCAACAAGGCCCGAGTGCTCGCCATAACCCATATAGAGGCGTCGCCAGCGAGGCTCGGTCGAGAGGTCGCTCTGTGGCGAGAGGGCAGTGGTGATACCCAATGCACGATACTCCTGCGATGCAATCTCGGCAAAACGCTTCACGTTTGCAGGGTCGAGCGTTGCAGCCATACCGAGAGCCGAAGGCCAAGCCGATTGCGAGCCACCACCCGCATCGAACTCATCGCCCGACTTCGAGCCTCGGTGGCGCGGGTCGGAGGAGTTGTTTGCTGGAATACCGTGTCCGATACCCTCGCAAAGAGTCTGCAAGTTGTTGTTCCACTCGGCAGCCACATATGCACTCTGCACCTTTGTGATAAGGATGTGGCGTACATTATCCACGCCCACGAACTTCTTCTGCTCGTCGGTGAGTGCTGATGGGGCTAAGCCTTTGGTCTTCTTGAAGTCGAGGCCATTGTAGTGGCCCTGCTTTGTAGGCTCGGGGCTGTTTGTGTTGCCAGGGATAGTCTGGTGTGCACTGTAGAGCATAAGTCCTGCAATCTCGTCGATAGAGAGCTGCGATGCCAAATCCTTGGCACGCTCTGCCGACGAAAGTCGCCAATCCTCGTACTTGTCGAGTTTTCCGTTGCGATTCAGATCCTTGAACGCATAACCATCAATGGTCAGGATCTTCACGCCCGAGTTTGCGCTATAGCCGAGAGTGCGACCTCCCTGCTGTGTAATCTCGATGTGCGAGCCCTTATCCTTCTTGTACCACTTTGTATCTGCCGATGCGGAGAACGTTCCTGCAATCAACAGTGCACCTACCAATATCTTTTTCATACTCTATTTACTTCTTCTTTGGAGCATACTTCTCTACGCGCCAATCATTGATAACACCGCTCCAGTTCAAACCGAAGGCATAGTCGTAGACGTTGCCATCGGCATCCTTGTAGCACTTCATATCGAATGGGAGATCCTCGCACTGCTCCTCGACGGTGCGCATATCCTTAGGCATCTGCACAGGAAGCAAGCCCTGAGGCTCGGCCTTACCCGAGATAATCTCCAAGAATGACTGGTTCATAACCTCGAAGCCGATAAGAATAGCATCTGCCGACTTCTCAATCTCGTGGAAACACATTGGACGCTCGGCCGAGATAGCGAGGATAACAGGCTTCTTGCCCATCACCTTGCGGGTCTCGAGTACGGTCTCCATCTCCACCTTGTTGTAGGTGGTGATGCTCTTGCCCAAGTATGTACGGTTTGTAAAGTTCTCCTTAGGGTCACCACCCGCGATGCTCACCTTACGAGCGTGCTTTGCGGTGTAGTCGCCATACTGCAACGAGATAGGCACATAACCAGTACCGCCAGCCTTGATATCCCACTCGTAGTGTCCACGACCTACGGTTGGAGCCTTCATAAAGACGATAGCTACGTCTGCCTCCTCTGGAGTCTCAACTATATCGAAATATCTCTTTGCTACGTTGAGGCTGATGCCGTAGCTTTCGTATGGCTTACCCTTAACTGCGTTACCCCAGCGACTGTACTCGCCTGCCTGAGTGCGCTTTGGAAGGTACACCTTAGGACGGCCCTTGAGAGGGAGTGTTTGTGCGTGGTTCTTGAGCATTACTACCGACTTAACCTGCGCCTCGAAGCCCTCTCGCATAAACTTCTCGCAACCTACAATCTCCTGGCTCTTGTGAGGCTCGAGGTATGCGTTCTCGAACAAGCCTGTGCGGAAGATATTCAGAAGAAGGCGCACTGCCGACTCCTCGAAACGGGCACGAATGACCTCCTCGCCATACTTCTGCTTGCCGAGCTCGTAAGCCGCAAGGATACCGTCGGTCTTGTTGATACCGCCATACTGATCGACACCTACCATCAATACTGTGAGGTAGCGCTCTGCCTCAGGCATCGACTCCAAGCCCCAAGGCTTACCAGTGTTCTTGTGGAGGTCTGCGTACTCGCGCACGATACCCCAATCTGTGCAGATTACGCCCTTGTAGTTATACTTTGTACGGAGCAAATCCTTGATGATATACTCGCTATAGCCGTTAGCTACATTCTTACCCGAAGGGTCTACGCCATACGAAATGGTGTAGTAAGGCATAACTGCCGAAGCCTGCTCGGTTCCTCCGTTGAGCTTGAAGGCTCCCTCGGTGAATGGGAGGAGGTGCTCCTCGAAGTTGTTGCCTGGGTAGACAGCATACTTACCGAACGAGAAGTGAGCATCGCGGCCCGCCTCTCCTGTACCGCCACCCGGCCAGTGCTTAACCATCGCGTTTACACTATTCATACCCCACGAGACCTCGCGTGCGTCCGCGCCCTTCGAGGTCTGGAAGCCGTCCGAGTAGGCACGAGCGATGTCGGTAGCCAACTTCGAGCCCTCGCCAAATGTTGCCATTACACGACGCCAACGTGGCTCGGTTGCGAGGTCAATCTGTGGGGAGAGTTCTGTAGCCATACCCAAGTGGCGATACTCTGTCGAAGCCACCTCGCCAAAGCGCAAAGCTACGGCAGGGTCGAAGGTTGCGGCCATACCGAGCAATCCCGGCCAAACCGAAATCTTACCTCCTGCACCTGCGTTGAACTCATCCTCTGCGATAAGTCCGTGGCGTGGATCCGACGAGTTGTTTGCCGGAATACCGTGGTCGAGGCTCTCACACAAAGCCTGAACCTTGTTATTCCACTCGGCAGCCACGTAAGGGCTCTGAATCTTGGTGATAAGGATATGGCGCAACTTATCATTGATGATGAAATTCTTCTGTCTGTCGCTCAAATCCTCTGGCGAAGCGTGAGCCTTGCTGAATGGCAGACCATTGTAGGTGCCGGCTCTCTTGCCGGTCTCTGCTGTCGGCAACTCCTGGTGCGACGAGTAGAGCATCAAACCTGCAATCTCCTCCAATGAGAGCTGCGAAGCCAAATCCTTGGCGCGCTCAGCCGATGGGAGTCGCCAATCCTCGTACTTATCGAGCTTTCCGTTGCGATTGAGATCCTTGAAGGCAAAGCCGTCAACGGTCAAAATCTTCACGCCTGAGTTCTCGCTATAACCGAGCGTGAAACCGCCCTCTTGCGTAATCTCAATAAAATCTCCCTTGTCGCACTTTGTCCATTTTACCTCTGCCGAAGCCGAAAATGCAAGTGCAAGTGTTGCTACTGCAAATAATACTCGTTTCATATTAAGTTGTTTTTTGGTTATTACTTCTTCTTCGGTGCATATTTCTCAACACGCCAATCTTCGTATTTGTCGAGCTTTCCGTTGCGATTGAGATCTTTGAAGGCAAAGCCATCAACGGTCAAAATCTGCACGCCCGAGTTTTGGTTGTAGCCGAGAGTGGCTCCTCCATTCTGTGTGATTTCGACGAAATCACCCTTATCTATCTTTTGATACTCTGGCTGTGCAGTTGCAACGCTTGCCAATAATAAGGCGACTATTAGTGATATTTTTTTCATTGTCGGTGATTCTTGCTTTGTCTGTTATTTTGTCTTCTCGAACGAGGTTATAAAGGCGTTTGGAAACTCTTTACGGACAGCCTCTATCTGCTTCTGAGCCACCGCCTTATCGGTAAATTCGCCATAGCAATATTTGTACTTTACAGGCGAGTTCGTAGGTCGATATATCCACACCTTTCCTCTGTAACTCTTGAAACAAGGGTGTGAGGTCGAGAGGTCGTTGTTGCCCGCCGCAATCTGTATGGTGTAATATCGGACAGTTGTTGTAGCCTTTGCGGTTTCGGCGGATTTTTGCTTTTGTTCGGGCTTGGCAGAGGCGGTAGGCTTTGCCTCGGCACTGCTCTTTTTTGCGCTCTTCTTTGGTGTTGGAGCACTCTTTGCAGCAGGGGCCTCTTTTGCGGCAGGCTTAGCCTCTGTTGCAGCCGGTTTTGCCTCGGCTGCGGGAGCTGCATCTATGAGAAGTGAGCGACGCACGTTGTTGGTGTAGGTCTTTACTGCGCGGAATATTGCACCGGCAATTTCGTCTTGTCCTTTCTCGGAGGTGATATAGGCCAAGTCATCCTTGTTCGACATAAAACCAATCTCGGTGAGGATGCTTGGCATGTCGGTTGCGTAGAGCACCTTCAGTGGCTGACGGCGCACACCACGGTTTCGCATTCCGAGTTTTACATACTCCTCCTGCACCAAGCGGGCCATCATCTCGCTATACTCACCATAGGTGAACTGCAAGTTTTGGATGTAGGCGCGCACGATGGTTGCAGTCTTCTGGTCCGACATATCGAGCAACTCCTCCTTGTTGTTGATGTACAACGCGTTTTGGTTGCGCTCCTGCTCTCGGGTCGACTCTCCCATAATGAGAGTCTCCACGCCTCGCACCTCGCTATTGCGGTGAGCGTTCGAGTGAATCGAGATGAAGAGGTCGCCCTCGTTGCGGTGGGCGATATCGGCACGAGCCTGCAAATCCTCGGAGAGGACGCTCGAAAACATCTTGTCGGTGGTGCGTGTGTAGACAACCTTTACGCCTGGCAGACCCTGCTCGATGAGCGCACCGAGCTTGAGAGCAACCTTTAGGTTGATATCCTTCTCGGCAATGCCGGCATAGCCAGCACCAGGGAAGCGCGAGCCTCCGTGTCCGGCATCTATAACAATTACTTTTACTCCCAAGGCAACATTATCTGCGCCAAATACGTTATAGGGCAGTAGTGCAAATGCTGCCACAAGGAGCACTAAAAGTCTTCTTGAGAGTGGAAAGTTGCTCATAAAGTTTGTCATATACACTTTTTTCACTATCTTTACGCGCCGAAAAAACGCGTGCCCGTGCGTGTAGAGGGCTGTTTTGAGGTGTTTTGCCGACGTGTCGGCAAAGGTACGAAAAATTTTGGAATTTTTGAAACATTTTGGGCTGAAATATCTAATTTCGTTGGTTGTCGTCATGGCGATGGCTCCGTTCGTGTTCGGTTTTGCCGCAACGCGAGCTCTCGACGTGCCGTCTGCTCAAGATGTTGCTAAGAGCGATTCGCTTGCTCCGATGGTGGCTCCAGCAACGGCTGATACCACAGCTCCACAAGTTGCGCCTTTGCGCCGTCAGCGTCGCTCGCGAAGAGGCGCCGATACGATAGTTTCGCCATTGCGCGATAGCTTGGCCAAGCCACAGGGCGATACTGCGGTTATCTCGCAGCGCCGCGACACTACCGCAAGCAAGAGTGGCTCGATGATTGACCAAATCATTACGGGAAAGAATACCGATTCGCTCTGCTACGACGTGAAGAATAAGCGCGTATACATCTACAATAAGGGCGATATCAAGTATGACAATATGGGCTTGCAGGCCGACTATATGCAGATTGATATGTCTTCGAAGGAGATATATGCCTATGGTAAGCCCGATTCGGTGGATGGACAGCTCAAGAATACTCATCCAGTGTTTAACGAGGGCGGCTCGTCGTACACGATGGATACCATCACCTACAACTTCGGTTCGAAGAAGGCCTATATTCAGGGTGTAGCGACCAAGGAGGGCGATGGCTGGCTGGTGGGCGGTCAGATTAAGAAGATGCCTGACAACTCCATCAATATCCGCCACGGTAAATACACCACCTGTGACCACACCGACCACCCTCACTTCTACCTTGCGATGACCAAGGCGAAGGTTATCCCGGGTAAGAAGATTATCACCGGCCCGGCCTATTTGGTGATGCACGATGTGCCAATATACTTCGCTTGTATTCCGGAAGGCTTCTTCCCTATTAATCTCGGCCCGAAGTCGGGATTGTTGATGCCGTCGTATGGTGAGGATGCTTCGCGAGGATTCTTTATTCGAGGTTTGGGTTACTACTTTATTATCAACAAACACATCGACCTTGCCCTGACGGGAGGTATCTATACGCTCGGCTCGTGGGAGGTGAATGCCTCGTCGCGCTATGTCAAGCGATATAAATATCGCGGAAATGTCAATTTCGACTTCTCGAGCATCAAGACAGGTGATAAGGGTGAGCCTGACTATATCAAGCAGAACAACTTCCGCTTTACTTGGACCCACTCGCAGGACCCTAAGGCAAATCCAGGTTCGACATTCTCGGCCTCGGTGAACCTCTCTTCGAGTGGCTATTCGAGATACTCGGCAACCACCCTGAACGACATCTTGGCTACACAGACCAACTCCTCCATCTCCTACTCGAAGAGTTGGGCAGGTACGCCATTCTCGCTCTCGATGAACCTCTCCGTGTCGCAGAACTCGCAGACACGACAGTTGGCCATCACCTTGCCAAATGTGGTCTTCAATGTGGCGCGTGTATACCCGTTCAAGCGCAAGGATGCTATGGGTAAGCAGCGTTGGTACGAGAAGATTGGTTTTACCTATTCGGCAAAACTTACCAACTCGGTATCTACGCCTGAGAAGGATATATTCACGATGCAGACCTTGAAGAATATGCGCAACGGTGTGGAGCACTCGTTGCCGATATCGACCTCGATAAGTCTCTTCAAGTACATTAACATCTCGCCTTCGTTCAACTATTCGGAGCGTTGGTACTTCTCGCGTCAGAATCAGCAGTGGGATCCCGAGACCAATAGCGTCAAGACGCTCGATCCAGAGTATGGCTTCTACCGCATCTACAATTATAACGCTTCGGTTTCGGCCAATACCACCATCTATGGTATGTGGCAGATGAAGAAGAAGACCGCCAAGGTGCAGGCTGTGCGCCATACCATTACTCCGCAGGTTGGATTCTCGTATGCTCCTGATTTCAGCAAGCAGAAGTATGGCTACTACCAGACTGTGCAGACCGACTCGCTCGGTAACTACAAGGTCTATTCGCCATATTCGAATCAGCCTTATGGTGTGCCAGGATCGGGACAGCAGGCCAATATCAACTTCTCGCTCTCGCAGTCTCTCGAGATGAAGGTGCTGAGCAAGCGAGACA
Organism: Alistipes sp.; assembly: GCA_045614685.1. GTDB lineage: Bacteria > Bacteroidota > Bacteroidia > Bacteroidales > Rikenellaceae > Alistipes. The sequence goes on from JAZLDJ010000102.1 coordinate 7,220, forward strand.
CCACAGGCGTGAAGAAGATTAAGCTTATCGACGAGTTGCGTATCAGCGGTTCGTACAACTTCTTGGCCGACTCGCTCGGATTGTCGAACTTGCCAGTATCGTTCCGCACCACCATCTATGGTAACTTCGGTTTGAACCTCTCGTTCACGCTCGACCCATACGAGGTTACTCCGCAGGGACAGCGTATCAACAAGTTCCTCATCAAGCGAGGTATCTTGGGCCGAATCACGAATACGGGCTGGAGCTTTGGTTATACCTTCAAGTCGCGACAAGATAAGTCGACCCCTGCGGCCAACGATATCAACTCGATACCGCCAGAGTACTTCAATCCATTCTCCGACCCATATGGATTGATGGACCCTACGCTGCGAAGGCACTATATGGCAAGCTCGTACTACGACTTCTCCATACCGTGGAACATTGGATTTAACTACGTCATAAGTTATAGTATATCCTACACGAACAATGGCACGACGGGCTTTAAACGGAATGTGTCGCAGACGATAGGCTTCAATGGTAGTGTGAACCTGACGCCAAAGACGGGTATAACCTTCACGACAGGTTTCGATATACAAAATAGGAAATTAACCACCACTTCGATATCCATCACGCGAGATTTGCACTGTTGGCAGATGTCGTTCGTGTGGATACCGTTTGGTACGCACAAGAGCTGGAGCTTCAATATCGGTGTGAAGGCGGCATCGCTTGCCGACCTGAAGTACGATAAGAGTAAGTCTATGTACGACAACCTCTTCTAGGAGGAGTTGTGAACGGTACACCTTTTGTGCAAGCATAATTGTAGGAAACGATAAAATTTAGAGATATGACAAAGAAAACAGCAGAGAATCAGGTAGTTGAAGAGAAGGAGACTGTTGCAAACGAGGCAGCCAACGAGGCGGCTGAGGGCGATGCGGGTGCCAATATGGCAGAGGAGTCGGCCGAGGGTGCTGACACTGTGGCAGAGCCAAAGGCCGAGGAGATTGACTGGCGCGATAGATATATTCGTTTGCAGGCCGAGTTCGACAACTTCCGTAAGCGCACCTTGCGCGAGAAGATGGCCCTTATAGAGTCGGGCGGTAGCGATGTTTGGAAGGCTATTTTGCCAGTAATCGACGATATGGAGCGCGCTATTGCCGCTTCGGAGAAGAGCGAGGATATCGCCGCTTTGCGCGAGGGTGAGCGACTCATCTACAACAAGTTTGTAGATATCATGCGCCAAAAGGGTGTTGTCGAGATAGAGGCTATAGGTACCGATTTCAACCCCGATTTGCACGAGGCAGTAGCACGCTTTGCAGCTGGCGAGGATAAGTCGGGCAAGGTTATCGACGTAGTTCAGCGTGGCTACAAGCAGGGCGAGCAGGTGCTTCGCTACACAAAGGTTGTTGTAGGAGAATAATTCGATTAGTTAGGAGAGAGAAGATGGGAGATAGGAGTTGAAAAGTAATTCTCAATCCTCAATTCTCAATCCTCAATTATGAAATTTTTATGGCAGAAAAGAGAGATTACTACGAGGTGTTAGGCGTGGAGAAGAACGCCAATGCCGACGAGATAAAGAAGGCCTATCGTAAGGCCGCAATCAAGTATCACCCCGAAAAGAATCCGGGTGACAAGGAGGCCGAGGAGAAGTTCAAGGAGGCTGCCGAGGCGGATGACGTGTTGTCGAATCCCGATAAGCGTGCTCGCTACGACCAGTATGGTCACGCAGGTATGTCGGGTGCTGGCGGAGCGGGTGGCTTCGGTGGTGGCTTCGGTGGATTCTCTTCGATGGAGGATATCTTCTCGCAGTTTGGCGACATCTTCGGAGGTCACTTTGGCGGAGGCTTTGGTGGCTCGCGTGGCGGTCGTTCGGTAAACCGAGGCTCGGATATTCGCGTGCGCATCAAGCTCACACTCGAGGAGATTGCCAATGGCACAACCAAGAAGATAAAGGTAAACAAGTATGTAGCTTGCGATAAGTGCGGCGGCAATGGCGCTAAGGACTCTTCGTCGTTTTCGACCTGTTCGCACTGTAATGGCTCGGGTTATGTCGTAACGGTGCAAAACACTTTCTTCGGCCGTATGCAGTCGCAGAGCGTCTGTCCAACCTGTGGTGGCGAGGGTAAAATCATCACCGCAAAATGCGACAAGTGTGGTGGCGAGGGTGTTGTTCGCGAGGCCGAGGTTATCGAGATAAAGGTGCCTGCAGGTGTTGGCGAGGGTATGGCCCTTACCGTTTCGGGCAAGGGTAATGCAGCTCGTCGTGGAGGTGTCAATGGCGACTTGATTGTGGTTATCGAGGAGGAGCAGAGTCCAGAGCTCATTCGTGATGGCAACAACCTTATCCACAACCTCAATATTCCGGTTGTAACCGCAATCCTTGGTGGCGAGGTCGAGGTGCCAACCATCGAGGGCAAGGCCAAGATAAAGATTGCGCCAGGTACTCATGCCGGCAAGGTTTTGCGTCTGCGCGGTAAGGGTTTGCCTGATGTGAATGGCTACGGTCGTGGCGATATAATGGTTGTGGTGGATATTACCATCCCAACATCGCTTACCTCTGAGGAGAAGAAACTCGTTAAGGAGTTGGCCGACAAACCACACTTCAAGGAGGCCGAGAGCGTGGAGAATCAGAATATATTCGAGAGAATGAAGAATTTCTTCCGCTAATTAGAAGCTATTTTTGACATCTTTTTGTTTTTGTCGCTCGAAAAACAAAAATCTGCTCAAAAATAGCCCTTAAATAGAAAAGTGTTTTTGTAAAAACGCTAATGGCCAATGGCTAATAGCTAACAGCTAAAAAAACAATGGGACTATTTTCACCGGTAAAGAAACACGCCAATAAGTTTCGTTATATTCCGCGTTACTACGACCCCGAGAAGGAGCGTCGTGAGCAACGTCGCAAGGAGTTGTGTGGAGTGTCGTCGGATGATGACGGAGAGTACACTCCAGGCAAGTATATCCGCACTCAGCGCGAGGCTCGCAAGGCTGCGGAGGATGAGCGTAATAATAGCAAGCGCAAGGTGCCTTCGATGATCTTTCTGCTGTTGATTGCAGCGGTGGCGATAGTCATATATATGGTATATCCAAGCGTTATAGAGGCCTTCTCGTCGGACAAGAAGCAGACCAAAGCAGAGCGATTGCAGAAGAATGAGGAGGAGGCGTGGCCTCATCGCTACACAGAGATTACCGTTGTATCAAACGATTATAAAGAGGTGGAGGAGTAGAAAAGGTGGCAGATTGCATTAAGTTACTACCCGAGATTGTTGCAAACCAAATCAAGGCGGGCGAGGTTGTAGAGTCGCCATCATCGGTCGTAAAGGAGATGATGGAGAACGCAATCGACGCGGGCGCCACCGAGGTTACCGTCAATTACGTAAATGGCGGTCGCGACCTTGTGCAGATTGTGGACAATGGCCGAGGCATGTCGCCTATGGATGCGCGTATGGCCTTCGAGTGCCACGCAACGAGCAAGATTTCGTCGTTGGACGATATCTACGCTCTCCACACCTTTGGTTTCCGAGGCGAGGCGTTGTCCTCTATTTCGGCAGTTTCGCAGGTGGAACTTATCACCCGTCAGGCCGATTGCGAGGTGGGCACCAAAACCATCATCAATGGTGGAGAGTTTGTTTCGCAGACCCCAGTAGCGGCCGAGGTTGGTTCGCAGTTCCAGGTCCGCAACCTCTTCTATAACACCCCTGCGCGTCGCAAGTTCATAAATAGCAAGGAGAGTTCGCTCTCTACCGATATCAAGCGCGAGTTCCGTCGTGTGGCACTTTGTCACCCCGAGGTCTCGTGCACCCTTATGAATAATGGCGCACCAATCTATATGTTGCCCGAGTCGTCGCTCGTGGAGCGCATCGTGGGAATTATGGGTAACGCCACACGACGAAACCTCTTGGAGGTGGATGTCGAGACTACAATAGCCAAGGTGAAGGGCTATGTGGGCCGCCCCGAGACTGCACGCAACAACTCGAGCGAGCAGTATATGTTCGTAAATGGCCGATTCTTCCGCTCGCCATATCTCAATAAGGCGGTGACTAAGGCATACGACAAACTCATCTCGGATAGAGCCTATCCAACCTTCTTCCTCTATATCGAGGTCGATGCCGAGCGTGTGGATGTGAACTGTCACGCCCAAAAGACCGAGGTGAAGTTTGCCGATAACGAGGCTATATGGCAAATTCTCAATGCCGCCGTTCGCGAGACACTCGCCAAGAATGGTGCAATACCGATGATTGATTTTGAGGCGGAGGATTTGGTCGATATACCTGTTGCAACTACAGGTGTGCGATATGCCGAGCCTCGTGCAACAACCAAGGATAACTACAATCCGTTTGCCGAGGATTATACGGCAAATGTCGAGAGTGATAAGGATGGCGGATGGTCGGCTATGCCGAGCGTGTCGCAGGGCTTCGACCTATCTTCGAACTTTAACTTTGTGCCAACTGTAGAGGGTGCACCAGAGGAGTTTGACTATTTCGAGCTTGGCGAGGGTGAGGAGCAGTCGCTTGGCTTGGAGGTGGAGAACCGCGAGGAGCCATCGAGCATAACGCTCTGCTGTGGTCACTATGCCGTAGCGGCCTTCTCGTCGAAGGTGCTGATGGTGGATTTGGCCCGAGCACGCGAGCGCTTGCTCTACGACCACTATGCCTCTTCGCTCACAAGTGGCCAATCGGTGTCGCAGCAGTTGCTCTTCCCGGAGGAGTTGATGCTTACCGAGGAGGAGTACGACCTCATAGAGGAGTATGCCGTAGATTTTGCCTCGCTTGGTTTCGATATCAAGGCGAATGGTGGCTATACCATCGAGGTTTTTGGCATCCCTGCCGATGTTCGCACCGAGCAGCTCGATCGTGCGATATACGATATGTTGCAGAGTCTCAAGTTGCCACAGTCGGCCCTCGAGATGCGTCGCAAGGCGTTGGCCGAGTCGTTGGCTCATAGCGAGGCAGTAGGCAAGATTACCTTCTCGCAGGATGATGCCGAGCGCTTTGTAACGCAGATTTTGGCCTCGGGCGAGAGCTATACCTCTTCGGGCAAGCGTATTATTGCGCCACTTTCATTAACCGATATTAAGAATTTGTTTGAATAAGTAGTAGTTTATGAATCCATACTTTCAGACACCCCCTGTGGTGAAAAACCTCTTGATTGCCAACTGCATAATGTTCTTGGCAGTGACACTCATTCAACCATTTGCAGCGTTCTGTGAGGAGTATATGTATCTGTGGTGGAGCAAAGGTCTCTTCGATCCGCCATTTAGAAGCTATCAGTTGGTAACCTATATGTTCCTCCATGCAGGCTTCGGACACCTCTTCTCGAATATGTTTGCGTTGTGGATGTTTGGTCGCACCTTGGAGTACGAGCTTGGCTCGAAGCGATTCTTGACCTACTATATGGTGTGCGGAATTGGCGCTGCGCTAATTCAGGTAGCATTGGCTACGGCGCTTGGCGAGTCGATGGTGTTGCTTGGTGCTTCGGGAGCCGTTATGGGCTTGTTGCTCGCCTTCGGAGTTATGCACCCTAACAATATGATATACATAATACCTATCCCATTCCCAATCAAGGCCAAGTGGTTTGTGGTTGGTTATGCCGTGTTGGAGATTGTTCTCGGCTCGTCGGGCGTAGGTACGGGCGTTGCCCACTTTGCCCACGTCGGAGGTATGTTGTGGGGCTTGGCGCTTTTGCTTTGGTGGCGTAAACAACGAAAAATATTCTTCTAAGGTATGGCAGAGTACTATTCTAGCGAGATAGGCCCAAGCAAGCGTGGTGGTGACGACAAGCGCCGTAGCGGCAAGGAGTTGGCGCTCCTTGTGCTCGACATTGCTATGGGTGTCGTTATGTGCGTATTGCTATTTCTTTCGCTTACGGCCATAGTGTGTCAATATGTGTCGCCCGAGAGGAGTGGAGTGCTTTCGGTGGTGGCATTGGGTGCCCCTATTATCTACCTGCTCGACGTTGTTCTGATGTTCTATTGGCTGGTGCGTACCCGATGGATTATGGCAATCATTATGTCGGTGATGGTCGTAACGGGTTTCTTCTATGTGTCGAAGTACTATAACTTGAGCATCGACCGAGAGTACGACGTTAAATATAAGGAGTCGCGCTACACCAAGGTTATGACCTACAATGTGCGTGAGGGTCACGATTCGAAGTTGGTGGACTATATCGAGTCGCACAAACCAAATATTCTCTGCTTGCAGGAGATTACAACCAATACCGACCATTGGAAGACGCTCACCGAGCGCTACAAAAACACCTATGCAGCCTACACCGAGTCGCCCAATCAGATATTGACTACATACAAGATTGTACGTTCGGGCGAGATTCCAGGCCTTCCAACTATCACTGGCTTGTGGGCCGACCTCCTGGTAAATAAAGATACGGTGAGGGTGGTGAATATCCATCTTCAGTCTACGGCCATCCGCGTAGAGGATACCCGATTCCTCGAGTCGCACGACTATCTGGTCGACAAGCAGCGCGACACCAAGTTGAAAAGTATTGTTGGACGATTGGTGCAGAACAACAAGTCGCGTGCTGTGCAGGCACGAAAGGTTGCCGAGTTCCTCAAAACGTCGCCCTACAAACTTGTTGTCTGTGGCGATTTCAACGACGTGCCGCTCTCGTATACCTATCGTACCATATCGAAGAATCTTAACGACTGCTTCTCGGAGAAGGCTCGAGGCTTTGCCTACACCTTCGATACGCGATACAAGTTGTTGCGTATAGATAATATATTGGTATCGCCCGCTATAGAGGTTGTCTCGTACGATGTCGATAACGATATCAAACTCTCCGACCATTACCCTGTAATTTCGAGATTAAATTTAACACACAAATAAGATGATTATAGATTCGATTAAGAATGCCGAGCAGTACTACTCGCTCTCGCCACGCATCAAGGAGGCCTTCGACTGGCTTGCCACAACCGATGTTATGGCTCTAGAGGCTGGTCGCCACGATATTGATGGCAACAACCTCTTTGTGAATGTTATGGATGTGGACCTAAAACCTCGCCACGAGGCCGCTCTCGAGGTGCACGACCGCTACATCGATATCCAGATTATGGTGGGTGCCGAGGAGGAGTACGGATGGTCGGAGCGCTGCGATTGCCACTCTCCGCGCGAGGAGTTCAACCGTGAGAAGGATGTGCAGTTCTTCACCGACGTGCCACAGACCTTCTTCTCGCTCAACGAGCGCCAGTTTGCAATCTTCTTTCCGGAGGATGCCCACGCGCCAATGCTTGGTGAAGGCAAGGTGCGCAAGTTGATTTTCAAGCTACTTATTAACTAAAACAATACAACATTATGAAGAAGCTATTTACCATTGTTGCAGCTCTTTTGGCTGTTGCCGTTGCATCGGCCGAGAGCGTGCAGACTGTGATTATTCCGCGCCCTATGGAGGCTACCTCTGTTAAGGGTGCTTGTACCATTTCGGCAAAGACCGTTGTGGCCGCTACCGAGGCCGAGTTGGTTCGTCCAGCCGAGTTGTTTGCTGCCTATGTAGCAAAAGATTTGGGCGCAACGCTCGCTGTGGAGCAGAAGGCTAAGGGCGATATCGTACTTTCGCTCGACAAGTCGCTTGCGAAGGAGGAGTACACCTTGACAATCTCGTCGAAGGGTGTGCAGATTGTTGGTGGTACACCACAGGCTGTGTTCTACGGCTTGCAGAGCCTCCGTCAATTGATTTCGGCTGGCGAAGTGGGCAAGAAGGGCGTGAAGCTCGCTGGTGTAGAGATTAAGGATAAGCCGCTTGTTAGCCATCGCGGTGTTATGCTCGACGTGGCTCGTCACTTCTTTACCGTAGCCGAGGTTAAGCGCTTTATCGACATCGCAGCCATCCACAAGATGAATGTTTTCCATTGGCACTTGACCGACGATCAGGGCTGGCGTGTAGAGATTAAGAAGTATCCAAACCTTGTTAAGGTGGGCTCAAAGCGTAAGGAGACCATCATTGGTAGAAACAGCATCTCGAAAATCTACGACGGTACACCTCACGGTGGCTACTACACTCACGAGGAGATTCGCGACATCGTAAAGTATGCGGCAGAGCGCTATATCGAGGTTATCCCTGAGATTGATATGCCTGGTCATATGGTTGCAACCTTGGCTTCGTATCCACATCTCGGTTGCCGTGACGAGAAGTTCGAGGTTCGCACCCGTTGGGGCATCAGCAAGGATGTTCTCTGCGTTGGTAAGGAGTCTACCTTCGAGTTTGTGGAGGGCGTTTTGGAAGAGGTATTCTCGCTCTTCCCATCGCAGTATATCCACCTCGGAGGCGACGAGTGCCCTCGCGTTCGTTGGAAGGAGTGTCCACACTGTCAGAAGCGCATCCAGGAGGAGGGACTCAAGAATGAGGATGAGTTGCAGAGCTACTTTATGCATCGCGTAGAGAAGATGCTTGCAAAGCATAATCGCAGGATGATTGGCTGGGACGAGATCACCTATGGCGGCATCAACAAGAGTGCAACCATTATGTTGTGGAACGACCGTAATCGTGCCAAGGCCATTTCGCTTGGTAACGACGTTATTCTCTCGCCAAAATATTTCTGCTATATCGACTACTATCAGACAAAACGCCCATATAGCAACAAGGAGGGTTTGATGTTCAAGGAGCGAATCCTCACCCTTCGCAAGGCTTATAGCCTCAATCCATTCGAGGGCTTGCAGCCGTCGGAGTATGGTCGCATCAAGGGTGTGCAGACCAATCTCTGGACCGAGTATATCGCCGATTTCGAGCGTGTGCAGGTGAAGACTTTGCCTCGTTTGGCCGCTACAGCCGAGGCGGGTTGGACTATAGGCGAGAAGAACTTCGACGATTTTGCACGTCGTTTGTCGCACCTTCGTCGTCTTTACGACAAGAATGGTATTCGCTATGCCACCTACTTCTTCGATGGCGTAGATGAGATTGAATAGATGAGAAACACAAAAAGAGTAATAAGTATATGAAAAAACTATTTTTAGCTATGTCAGCACTTCTTGTAGCACAAGCAGGCGTAAGCGTTGCTGCTGCGCAGATGCCGGAGATTGACACCAAAAATCCGCTGTTGGCCGAGTGGAAGACTCCGCACCAGACACCTCCATTCGATAAAATCTCTATTTCGGACTACGAGCCAGCGTTCGAGACTGCAATTGCTGTGTCGCGTGCCGAGATTGATGCTATCGTGAACAATACAGAGAAGCCAACATTCGAGAATACCATTCTTGCACTTGAGAAGCAGGGCGATTTGCTCGATCGCATCTCGTCGGTATTTTTCAACATGTTGCAGTGCAACACTTCGGACGAGTTGCAGGCCATCGCAATGCGTGTTCAGCCTAAATTGACCGAGCTTGGTAATGATGTTTCGCTCAATCCCGAGTTGTTCAAGCGCGTAAAGGCGGTATACAACAATCCGCCAGCAAACCTTACAAAGGAGGATAAGAAACTTCTCGAGAACACCTATAAGAGCTTTGTTCGTAGCGGTGCAAACCTCAAGGATGCCGACAAGGAACTCTATCGTAAGTATTCGTCGGAGCTCTCGCAGCTCACTCTTCAGTTTGGTCAGAACTCGCTTGCTGCCAACAACGCTTTCTCGCTCAACATCACCGACGAGAGCAAGGTGGCCGAGTTGCCAGACTTCGTGAAGGAGGGCTTGGCTATGGAGGCTAAGGCTCGTGGCGAGAAGGGTTGGACAGTAACATTGAAGGCTCCAAGCTATGTACCTTTCGTTACCTACTCGTCGCAGCGCGACTTGAAGGAGAAACTTTCGCGTGCTCGTGGCACTTGCGCTATTGGCGGTAAGTTCGACAATACCGAGAATATCCGCAAGATCACCGCTTTGCGCCTCAAGATTGCAAATCTTTTGGGCTACAAGTGCTATGCCGATTATGTTCTCGACAACCGTATGGCCGAGAAGACTGAGACTGTAAATTCGTTCCTTGCAGAGTTGCTCGCGCAGACCAAGAAGTATGCCGATAAGGACTACAAGACCCTCAATAAGTATGCTCGCTCGCTTGGCTTCAAGGGCAATATTCAGTCGTGGGACTGGGCATACTATAGCGAGAAGTACAAGAACGAGAAGTATGCCGTGAGCGATGAGGCGGTTAAGCCTTACCTCGAGCTCGAGAATGCAAAGCAGGGCGTATTCTTGCTTGCGAACAAGCTCTATGGCCTCACATTCAAGCCAGCCGAGGGCGTTGCTAAGTATCACGAGGATGTTACCGTATACGAGGTGTCGGAGGCAAATGGAGACCACTTGGCTATCCTCTATCTCGACTTCTTCCCACGCGATTCGAAGCGTGCAGGTGCTTGGATGACCGAGTTCCGTGGCGCCGAGGGTGATATCCGCCCACTCGTTTCGCTTGTGATGAATTTCACTAAGCCAACCGAGAGCAAACCGTCGTTGCTCACATTCGACGAGTTCACCACCTTCCTTCACGAGTTCGGCCACGCTTGCCACGGTATGTTGGCAAAGGGTAAGCACGGCTCGTTGAATGGTACTAACGTATTCCGCGATTTTGTGGAGTTGCCATCGCAGATTTTGGAGAACTGGGCATACGAGAAGGAGTTCCTCGACCTCTGGGCTAAGCACTACCAGACTGGCGAGACTATGCCTGCCGAGTTGATTGCAAAGATTATTGCTGCTAAGAACTACTTGGCTGCATATGCAAACGTACGTCAGCTCTCGTTTGGTATGACCGATATGGCTTGGCATACACTCACCACTCCATACGAGGGCGACGTTGTAGAGTTCGAGATGAAGGCTATGGCTCCAGCTCAGGTTCTTCCTATCGTTGAGGGTACTGCGCTCTCGCCAACCTTCGGACACCTCTTCTCTGGTGGTTATGCTGCAGGTTACTATGGCTACAAGTGGGCCGAGGTTTTGGCTGCTGACGGTTACTCTCTCTTCACCGAGAAGGGAATCTTCAACCAGGAGGCCGCTTCGAAGTTCCGTGCATTACTCGAGTCGGGCGGCAAAGAGCACCCAATGGATTTGTATGTTAAGTTCCGTGGCCACAAGCCTCAGACTAAGGCGTTGATCGACCAGATGGGATTAGGCAAGTAAGAATTTGTATAACAAGGCTCTTTTTATACAAATCCTAAGATATTTATATAGAGATAGAAAAAGGTGTTGGAAATTCCAACACCTTTTCTATTTGTATAACTTTGATTCTAGGTTTTGTTGTTTAATCTCTTGCAGTTCGTACATCCTATCGCGATAGCGCGCTGCCGCCATAAAGTCGAGGCTCTTGGCTGCACGTTCCATATCCTTGCGCGCCTGATCGATAAGGGCATCTATGTTCGAAGAGTTGTCGTAGTGGGCTTGAGTATCCTCCACGACATTGCCCGTTGCCGAAGTTGCCGAGTATGCGGCTTTGGTGTCGGCCACAAGATTCGCACTCTCCTCGTTCGTGCTATCGAGCAGTGGGCTAGGCTGTGCCGCGTTGCGCTTGGCTTGGCGAGGCATTATGCCGTGCTCGATATTGTAGCGAATCTGTCTTTCGCGACGACGATTGCTATCCTCCACCGTACGACGCATGGCATCGGTGCACGTCGAGCCATAGAGCACCACGCGACCTTGTGCGTGGCGGGCAGCACGACCTGCCACCTGAGTCATGGCGGTATAGTTGCGTAGGTAGCCGTTCTTGTCGGCATCGAAAATCGACACTTGCGACACCTCGGGAAGGTCGATACCCTCGCGCAAGAGGTTTACACCGCACAAGACGTCGAATAGGTCGGCGTGCATATCCTCGATAATCTGCACACGCTCGAGCGTGTCGAGGTCGGAGTGGATGTAGCGGCTTCGCACACCCATTTTCTCGAGATAGGCCGATACCTCCTCGCACATACGCTTCGATATGGTCGTTACAATCATCTTCTCGCCACGCTTTACGCAACCCTCTATATCCTCCATCAGGCGGTCTATCTGGCGCGTAGCGTCGCACACCTTCAGCGCAGGGTCGATAATACCCGTAGGGCGAATAAACTGCTCTACAATGCTCGACTCGCTACGCACAAGTTCGTACGGAGCGGGCGTGGCACTGACGTATATGGTTTGACCTTGCAACGACTCGAACTCCTCGAAACGCAGAGGTCGATTGTCGCGTGCTGCGGGTAGACGGAATCCATACTCCACCAGGTTCTCCTTGCGCGAGCGGTCGCCGCCAAACATTCCGCGTACTTGCGGTACGGTGACGTGGCTCTCGTCGATGATGAAGAGCGAGTCCTCGGGGAAGTAGTCTAACAGACAGAATGGACGCATTCCGGGCGAGCGACCATCGAAGTAGCGCGAGTAGTTCTCGATGCCCGAGCAGTAGCCCAACTCGCGAATCATCTCGAGGTCGTAGTTTACGCGCTGCTCTATGCGCTTTGCCTCCAGCTCGCGACCCTCCTTCGTGAAGAATTCGATTTGAGCCTCGAGGTCGGCCTCGATATTTAGTACCGCCTGCTCAACGCGCTGTTTGCTTGGCACAAAGAGGTTGGCAGGGTAGATGTTTATCTTGTCGAGCGAATCGAGTCGTTGGCCCGAGTCGGCATCAATAAGTGAGATATCTTCTATCTCGTCATCGAAGAATGTAATGCGGTAGCAATGGTTGCCAATCGACGAACGAATGGTGATGGTGTCGCCCGTAACACGGAATGTCGAGGGCTCCAAGTCGCCATTTACGCGGGTGTAGAGAATCTCGACAAGACGATACATCAGATGCTTCATCGATATAATATCGCCCACCTTGAGTTGCACCATCGTAGAGTGGAAGTCGGCTGGATTTCCAATACCATAGATGCACGACACGCTCGCCACCACAATCACATCGCGACGGCCCGATAGCAACGAGTAGGTTGCCGAGAGTCGCATACGGTCAATCTCGGAGTTTATGGCGAGATCTTTCTCGATATAGGTGTCGGTCGAAGGGATATAGGCCTCGGGCTGATAGTAGTCGTAGTACGATACGAAATACTCCACCGCATTTTCGGGGAAGAAGCTCTTGAACTCGCTGTAGAGCTGTGCTGCAAGAGTCTTGTTGTGGCTCAAAACAAGTACCGGACGGTTGAGTTGGGCTATGACATTAGCCATCGTAAAGGTCTTACCCGAGCCCGTTACACCGTGCAGTGTAGCGGCGGGCACACCATCACGAAGATGCTCCACCAACTTTGCTATAGCCTCGGGCTGGTCGCCCATCGGCGCATAGTCCGATACAAGTTTGAAATCCATCCCTATAACTCTAATTCAAGGGCTGATCTGTGGCCTGAATCTCAGCCATAGCAGCCTCGGCCATCTCTATCTCCTCAGGGGTAGGTTCTGGCTCTACCCACAAACCTCGAGCCTTGAGGAGTGGGGTGCGGCTCGGCTCGGCACCACGGAACTCGCGATAGAGGGTCATTCCATCCTTCTTACCTCCGCTCGAGAGCAGTGTACGGAAGGCCTGTGCGGTGCGACGGTCGAAGACATCGCCCGTCTCGGTGAATGCAGCAAAGGCATCCTTATCCAACACCTCGGCCCAAGTGTAGAAGTAGTAGCCAGACGAGTATCCTCCAGCGAATATGTGGGCAAAATATGGCAGGCGATAGCGAGGCTCAATCTCCGAAATCATACCACGCTTAGCGTAGAGGGCCTCCTTCTCGAATGCAATAATGTCGAGAGCCTCATCGTATTTTGTGAGTGAGTGAATGTCCAAATCTACCAGTGCGGCAGCCAACAACTCGGTGGTGGCAAAGCCCTGATTGAACTGTGCACTCTTGTGAATTTTCTCGATAAGGTTCTTACCTATAGGGTCGTTGTTGCGATGGTGTACGGCATAGGTCTTGAGCAAACCCTCCTCGAATGCCCAATTCTCCATAATCTGTGACGGAAGCTCAACAAAGTCGCCCTCTACATCGAGCAGACCATTGTATGGCACATCCGAGAAGAGGAAGTGCAGTGCGTGTCCAAACTCGTGGAAGAGGGTCGAAACCTCGTCTATAGAGAGGAGTGCAGGGGCGTTCTCGGTTGGGCGTGTGAAGTTGCAAACAATGCTTACGATAGGTGCCACTCGCTTGCCGCTGCGATCGTAGCTTGGACGGCGGAAGTAGCCACACCAAGCACCCTGCGACTTGCTTGCGCGAGGGTGGAAGTCGAAGTAGAGTATACCGAGGTGCGAGCCATCGGCATCCATAACCTCGTATGCCGAAACCTCGTTGTGGTAGATAGGTACAACTACAGGTCTGAAGGTCAATCCGTAGAGCCTGTTTGCGAGGTTGAATACGCCCTGACGCACATTGTGAAGGGCAAAGTATGGCGAAATCATCTCCTCGTTGAGGTTGTACTTCTGCTTGCGTACCTCCTCGGCATAGTACCACCAGTCCCACGACTCGAACTTATCATTTTCGCCCGAGTGGTCGCGCTTGAACATGGTGTTCATCTCCTCCAACTCCTCCTTGGCCTTCTCTACAGCCTGAGTGAAGATATCCTCGAGTAGGGTGTAGACTGCCTTAGGCGAGCCCGCCATCTGCTCCGAGGTGACGTAGTCGGCGTATGACTTGTAGCCCAAGAGGTTGGCCTTCTCGATGCGGAGACGAATCATGTCGCGGATAATCTGCTTGTTATCGAGCGAGTTGTCGTTGTTGCATCGGTTGAGGTATGCCTTGTAGATCTTCTCGCGTAGTTCGCGGTTGCGCGAGTAGGTAAGGAACGGAATAAGGCTTGGCTTCTGGAGTGTGAAGATGTAGGTGTCGGCAACATCCTTATCGTTGCTTGGTCGCTTTGCTGCATCGCGCACCGACTTTGGCAACTCGCTCACTTCGTTTGCGGCAAGCTCCAACGAGAAGTTACTATTCTCGCAAAGTAGGTTGTAGTCGAAGCGAACGGTGAGCACCGAAAGTTCCTCGTTAATCTGCTTGAGTCGAGCCTTCTTCTCCTCATCGAGCAGGGCGCCCTGGCGGGTAGCATTTGTGTACATCTTCTCGACAAGACGAATCTGCTCGGCATTGAGCTTGCTGTTGTGGCGCTTGTCGTATACAGCCTTGATGCGCTCGAAGAGTTTGTCATTCATAGCAATAGCATCGTAGTGAGCCGTAACCTTAGGCATAAGCACCTCCTGAATCTTCGACATCTCCTCGCTATTCATTGCGGCACACATCATCGAGAATACGTCCGATATAGACGCAAGCAGTGTGCCCGATTGGTCGAGCTCGTAGATGGTATTCTCGAAGGTGGGCTCCTCCTCGTTGGCGATAATCACCTGAATCTCGCCGTTGTGACGCGTCATAGCCTCCTCGAAGGCTGGTTTGTAGTGCTCGGCCTTGATGCGGTCGAATGGTGGTGCACCATATGGTGTATCCACGTCGAGGAGCAACGGATTCTCCGAATTGTCGATTGCTTCGGAGCAAGATATTGTGTTAAGAGCTACCATAAATAGTGTTAATGCAAATAGTATGCGTTTCATTTCAATAAAATTTATTACTTTTGTATCTGCAAAGATAATAATTTTTCAATCGCTATGCAACTATTCTACGCCGCAGACTTTACTGCACCCGAATATATGCTCTCCGAGGAGGAATCCCGCCACGCTGTTAAGGTGTTGCGTTTGGTGGAGGGTGATATCCTCCATATCACCGACGGACGAGGAAATCTCTATCGTTGCGAGGTGGCTTCGGCGCACCAGAAACATTGCCTTGTGCGTGTGGTGGAGCACTTCGAGGAGTTCGAGAAATTGCCTTACCGCCTTACGATGGCGTGCGCTCCAACCAAGAATATCGACCGCTACGAGTGGTTCTTGGAGAAGGCTACCGAGATTGGCGTTGCCGAGTTTGTGCCCGTCGTGAGCGAACATAGCGAGCGCAAGGTCATCAAGCACGACCGCGAGGAGAAGGTAATCACCGCAGCCGTTAAGCAGTCGCTCAAGGCCTATCACCCTGTGCTGGCGGAGATTACACCATTTGCCGAATTGGTCAAGTTGGAGTTTGCGGGTCGTAAGTTTATTGCACATTGTGGCGATGCGGTTAAGGAGAAGAAGTATCTCGCTTCGACCTTGAAGAAGGGCGAGGATGCACTCATTCTGATTGGCCCAGAGGGCGACTTCTCACCTTCGGAGGTGGCTTTGGCGGTGGAGAATGGCTTCGAGGAGATTACCCTCGGCACCCAACGTTTCCGCACCGAGACGGCTGCTGTTGTTGCGGTCGATATGGTATCTATCGTGAATAATTTGTAACAAAGATGTTGCTACTAAAGCTCTTTACAACATTTTTTAAAATCGGACTCTTCAGTTTCGGTGGCGGATTTGCGATGATACCGCTCATTCAGCGTGAGGTTATCGAAAAGAACAAGTGGGTCGACGATAAAGATTTCCTCGATATGCTTGTCTTGGCACAATCCTCTCCAGGCCCGATTGCTGTAAATACCTCGGTCTTTGTTGGCTACAAGGTGCGAGGTGTGGCGGGTGCTGTAGCGGCTACGCTGGGCACTGTGCTACCTTCGTTTATCGTGATTCTGTTGTTGGCGCTATTCTTTGTGGAGGTGCGCGAAAACAGATATGTAGATGCCGCCTTCCGTGCTATGCGTCCCGCTGTGGTGGCTCTGATTGTAGCACCTCTGATGGGCTTGGTCAAGGGTATGAAGTGGTACCTTATAGCGGTATCGGCTGCGGTGGCGCTCTTGGTGTGGTGGTTTGGACTCTCGCCTGTCTACTTTATTGCTGCGGGCATCGTGACAGGCGTTGCAATAGCCGTATTTAACGGCAGAAAGGGGGCTAAACAATGATATATTTGCAACTGTTTCTCTCCTATCTGAAGATTGGATTCTTTGGCTTTGGTGGTGGATATGCTATGCTCTCGCTTATTCAGAACGAGATTGTCGAGCAGCGAGGCTGGCTTACGGCGTCGCAGTTTGCCGATATTGTGGCGGTGTCGCAGATTACGCCAGGTCCTATAGCGATAAACTCGGCGACATACATCGGTTACGAGATTGGCGGATTCTGGGGCTCGGTAGTGGCAACCTTTGCCGTCTGCTTGCCATCGCTTACGCTGATGTTGTTCCTCACTTGGTTCTTCCTTCGCCATCGCGAGAATCGTTTCATACAGATGGTCGTCAAGTCGGTAGGCCCTATTGTTGTGGGAATGATAGCCTCCGCCGCTCTCATTATGATATCACCTCGAACAGGCTCGAGCGAAAGTTTCATCGATGGCTGGTCGTGGGCGCTATTTGCCGCTTGTCTCTATGGCTCCTACAAGAAGGTCAACCCTATCCTAATGATAGTACTTTCGGCAGTAGCGGGAATATTTATATACGCATTATAGAGAAAAATCTGTATAACAAGGCTCTTTCGGCATCTGCCTTGTCTGAAAAATGCTCATTTACGCTCAGTAAACTGCGCTTTTTCAGCCTGCGAGCAGCTTCAAAATAGCTCTTGTTATACAAATTCTCATAAGATGAGGGTGCCCAAAAAAGTTATTGGACACCCTCCTTCTAGTTTATTAGTTTACTACTTTGTTGGAGCCTCAGGGTAGTAGCTCTTGCCTGATGTCATCTTGCCATCTCCACCAAACCAATCCATATTGTTGCCCTTGCCGATAGCCTCGGTGAGAGTTACGCTCTCTCCGCCCTTTGGTTGGAAGGTCAATGTGCCGGCGCACTCGCTGACGTGGATTGATGAGAAAACGATGCTAATATCAACACCTGTATAGTATGCGCAACCGATAGCCTCGCAATACTTGCCCGAGGCGTAGTTGTGGTTGTAGTCGTTGGTGCTCTCGGCTGCCACTCCGTTGTAGGTGTTGCCCGAGAGGGTATAGTCCAAAATCTTGTTGGTGTACTCGCCCGAGCCATTCTCCTGCTGCGACTCGCTGCGACGCGAACGCAAATCGCCGATAAACTGATTGACGTGGCGACCAGCTATGGTGGTCGATGCGCGTGTTGTTACGCTTGCGCCCGACTTGTAGGCACCCTCGACAAAACTCGACGAGCTCCACACATTGGCAATAACCTCCTTGTTTGGCTGTCCCGTGCAGTTGATTTGGGTGTTGGTTACGGCGCAGTTGGTAATCTCGGCATAGTGAGCCTCCAAGAAGCCAATCAGACCTCCGCACTCACCTGCTGTATACCACCACTGCAGACCCTCGACGATGTAGGAGCCGAGGATCGACGCCGAAACACTCTTCTTCATCGTGTAGTAGTTTACAATCTGTGGGTCGTAGTTCTCGACGATGGAGTTATCTACCGAGCAGTTATCAATATAGACCTGACCGCGACACGCGCCAATCAAACCGCCCACCTTGCAGACTCCGCGTACCTTGCTATTCTTGACGTGTACGTTCGATACGTTGTAGTTGGTGTAGCCCGTGGTATTGCCTGCACTATCCTTGATGGCTGTGCGCCACGAGCGCGAAACAAGCACTCCGGCATAGGCGTTACCTGCGCCGCCATCATCTGTATCGCCATACGCCAGCGGAGCGATAGTATCATCGTGACGACAGTTGATATCGGCACCGACGAAGGTCAAATCCTTGTGCGTAGTGGCGTTGTTGGCATATACGATGAAACCGGCTCCATAGTTACTTGCGGCGTTGTGTGTGATGTCGACCTTGAGGTTGTGAAGTTCGTGGTTTCCGCCGTCGAGGTTTATGACATACTCGATAGGCTTGAACAGATGTCCACCCATATCCACATCGGTCATAAAGACAAGAGCCTTGGTTGCCGAATACTTCTGTGCCTGGGCACTTGCCAAGTCGTATGGAGAGTAGATCAGATAGCGTGTGATGCCATCTACGCTCTCGGTGAGGATGGTTGCCGAACGCTTACCATCCCACTCTGGTTGGAAGCGTACGCCATCGATGTAGATCTCGCCACGGCAGTACTTCTCGCCACCGAGCAGATTGTCGGTTGTGGCGGTGAGTGTAGCCTTGCAGAAATCGCCTCGATGAGCCTCGCAGAATGACAACACCGCGCTTTCGGCAATCTTCGAGCCTTGGTCGTAGAGCGGAATAAGTGTCGATGCTGCGCCGTCGCAGTTTGCGAAGTAGAGCTTCTCATCTCCGTTATAGCCATTGAACTGACCCACCATCTTGCCGTAGAAGTAGTTCGAGCCCTCCATATAGGACTTCACCGTAGCCGATGTTTTGCAATCTGTGAATGTAGCGGTGAGTGTTGTGCTACTGCCGCTCTCGGGGCCTATGCAACCTACGAAACCGCCTGCCATACCCGATGCGCTTGCCTTGTACGAGGTGCTGACCTCGCCACCTATGGCCTCCACATTGGATATTGTGTGCGTACCCTCGCAGAGCATACCAGCCAACATACCCACTTTGCAAGGTGCTACCACCGAGCAGTTGTCGAGCGTAACGTTGCTAATTGCAAGGTCTCCTGTATGTTTGCCTGTAAGGAGTGCCGAGCCTGTAGTTGCGGTGCTCTTTACCAAGCAGTCGGTGAAGGTTATGTCGTGGATGTTGAGGCTCTTGGTGTCGCCAAGTATCGACGAGCCCTTGATGTTCACACCCTTGATGCTCTTGTTGTTACCGTCGATTTCGGTGTTGTCGAAGAGCTGCATCGATGGCATTGGCACAGTGTCCAAGAGGCCAAAGTCGATATCGTTGCCGATGCGAATCTTCGAGTAATTAACCCCACTAATGGTTGGCTTGTTGAAGAGCAACCAAATCATTTCGTATTGGTTGTTGATGACCAAGTAGTCGCCATCGATGGTCGAAGGGCGTACTGCGTAGAGTTCCTCTATGTCGAGGTCGTCCACCTCGCTCTCGAACGGAACGAGAGTGCACGATGTGCCGCCTTTGAAGGTTATGGTGGAAAATTCGCGCACCACGCCAGCCTTGATTGTCGATGCGCTCGAAGCGTTGAAGCGTGCGATCATCGAGCGTCCGTCGGTGGTGTGAATCTCGGCGGTACACATTCCTAAATCGCCACAAGGCAAAACCACATAGAAGGCCTCCTCCTTGGTGGTAGAGAGTGCCAAGCCGCTGCCAAACGAGTACTCGAGCACCGAATTTGCCGAGTCGGCTGCTGCGAGTTTGCCGGTTGTGAAGTCTACCGAGAAGTCGCCCACAATCTTGCCAGCGCCAGCCTCAATAACTACGCGGTCGAGAGTTGTACCCTCGGCGTCGCCCTTGATGCTGAAGCGCAAAACGCCACTGAGGTGCTTGAGGTTGATGCCGTTGGTGGCCGCCTCAACATACGCATACATCGGTGTCGAGCCACTCTCGAACGTGCCTTTGGTGTAGTTTTGCACCTCGGCAAAGGTCACCACGCCGCTCTCCGATGCAGGGTAGAGCAAACTATAAGGATAGCTGAGCACAGCATCCTTGAACTCGAATTGTGCCGAGCCCGCATTGCTTGGGCTGATTACAGCCTCTTCGGAGATGTTGCCATTCACCGAAATCTTGTCGCCCTCGCTCCAATATACGGGGTATTTACCTGCAGCGTCCTTGTCTCCGAGTACAACTTTGCTCTGCGAAGCAGCGATGTTTACGGTGAGAACGTTCGGACCCGATTGTCCACCGAGTTGCTCGTCGTTGGGGCCTGTGGTGCAACCTACCAAACCAGCAACTAGGACTATGAGACCGATCGAAAGAAATTTTTTCATATCAATTAGTTGTATAGATTTATCTATAAGAATGCGCAAAGTTAGGCAAAATTCTCTATATTTGCACTATGATTCGAGGAGAAAAGCGAAAAATCGAACTTTTGGCTCCGGCAAAGGATTTTGCGGCGGCGGTCGATGCCATCGACTGCGGTGCCGATGCGGTCTATATCGGAGCCGGAAAGTTTGGTGCGCGCCACTCTGCAACCAACTCAGTGGAGGATATTGCGCAAGTGGTGGAGTATGCCCATCGCTATGGCGTGAAGGTCTATGCAACGCTCAATACCTTGCTCTTCGACTACGAGTTGAAGGAGGCAAAAAATCAGGCCTTGGCTTTGATTGATGCTGGCGTCGATGCGCTTATCGTGCAGGATATGGCCTACTATATGATGGATTTGCCAATCCCGCTGCACGCCTCTACACAGACCAACTGCACAACTCCCGAAAAAGTACGATTCTTCGAGCGAATGGGCTTCGAGCGCGTTATCTTGGAGCGTTCGTTGTCGAAAGCAGAGATTGCAGCCATCCGCAAGGCGACACACGTCGAGTTGGAGACCTTCGTTCACGGCGCAATTTGCGTCTCACAGAGTGGTCGATGCTTCTTCTCGCGCTCGACATCCGAGCGTAGTGGCAATCGTGGCGAGTGTAGTCAACCCTGCCGCCTCGAGTACGACCTCTGCAACGACAAGGGCGAAGTAATTATCAAGAGTAAGCACCTCCTTTCGGTGCGCGACCTCGACCTCTCGGCCCGCTTGGGCGAGATGATAGATTTGGGTATCTCATCGTTCAAAATCGAGGGCCGACTGAAAGATCGCGCCTATGTCCGCAATATAGTAAGTCTCTATCGCCAACTCCTCGACAAGGAGATTGCTCAGCGCAACGATGTTGAACGCAGTTCGGTTGGCCGTAGCACCATAGAGTTCGAGCCTAACGCCTCACGCACCTTTACTCGTGGTGCAGGTGAATACTTCTTCGATGGAAAGCGTCGAGGTGTAGCCTCGTTCGATACGCCAAAGGCTATGGGCGAGAGGATTGGAAAGGTGGTGCGCGCAGACCGCCGAGGCATCATCCTCGACCGCAGGCACGACCTTGCAACGGGCGATGGCGTCTGTTTTATAACAAACGGCTCACTCATCGGCACAAATGTCGTAGGCGTGGAGGGTGAGCGCGTTCAACTCAACCGCTACGATGGTGTGGCGGTGGGTGTGGAGCTGTTTCGCAACTACAACCGCATATTCTCGCAGGCTGTGGAGCGCAGTCGCGTGAAGCGCACGATTGGGGTATATTTCAGATTGAGTTTCCAAGACGACAAACTCTATCTATACTCCACAGGTGAATGCGGTGGAAGCGGAGTTGCATCTATTCCTTATACCTACACGGAGCCTCGTGACAAGCAGAAAAACGAAGATGCGATACGCAAGCAGTTGATGCGAACCGGAGATACAATGTTTGAGGTCAAAGAGATTGTAATTGAGAGCAATATCTTTGTACCGATGTCAATATTGGCTGACTTACGCCGTAAATCGTTAGAAGAGTTAATGAATACACAGGCGGAATGGTTTGGCAAGGACTTGAATGCTTCGTTGAAGGGTGCAGTGCGAGTTGCCAGCCGCTCTATTTTGTGCAAATCAGTAAAATATCCCACTTCGATTCTTACTCCGCAGGATAATGTTACAAACCGCCTTGCTCGCGAGTTCTACACTAAGTGTGGCGTCGAAGAGATTGCCGAGGGGTTGGATTGTCGCACCTCAACCGCTGGCGAACAGGTTGTGATTTCGGACTACTGCATCCGTCGCGAGATTGGCGAGTGTCTGCTCGAAAAACCGCGCTTGCGTGGCGACCTCTACCTTGTACGAGGCACGAAAAAGTATAAGCTGGTATTCGACTGCAAGGCGTGCCAGATGAAGATAATTGACGAAAAATAGAACACGATATGAACTTAACACCGAATTTCAAGGATTACGAGTTGATCGACTCGGGCGAGGGCGAGAAGCTAGAGCGTTTTGGCGCCTACACACTCCGTCGACCTGAGCCTCAGGCTGTGTGGCGCAAGTCGCTCGACGAAAAGGAGTGGCAACGCTTGGCAGATGCTTCGTTCCTCCGCACCGACCGCAGCGAGGAGCGTGGCGAGTGGCGACACAAACCACAAATGCGCGATCGCTGGAATATCCGCTACGACTATAAGGATATGCACCTCTCGATGCGCTTGGCTTGCACCGCATTCAAGCATATAGGCATCTTCCCCGAGCAGGCGGCGAATTGGAATTTTATATACGACACCTGTTGCGAAAAGCTCAAGAATAAGGGCTCAAAACCAAAGGTTTTGAATCTGTTTGCCTATACGGGTGGAGCAACCCTCGCGGCAGCGGCTTCGGGTGCAGAGGTTACCCACGTCGATTCGGTAAAGCAGGTAGTAACCTGGTCGCGCGAGAATATGGAGTCGAGCCGACTCGATGGCATTCGTTGGATAGTCGAAGATGCTCTGAAATTTGTTCAACGCGAGGTGCGTCGCGGCAACCGCTACGACGGCATTATCCTTGACCCTCCAGCCTATGGACGTGGTGCCAATGGTGAGAAGTGGGTGCTCGAGCAGAATATTGCCGAGATGTTGGAGGCGTGTGCACAGCTGCTAGCCGAGGATGGCTTCTTGGTGTTGAATCTCTATTCGATGGGTCTATCGTCGACCATCGCACGCACGCTTGTGCATCAGATGTTTGGCGCACCAGCCAAGGAGGAGTTTGGCGAGTTGTACTTCACCGACCGCGCTGGCAAGGAGTTGCCATTTGGAACATACTACCGTATGAAACGATAAATTAGTAAAGTAAATTTATTTATAATGTCAAACTTGGGTGAAAGTGTAATTGTAGTTGAGGGTCCAAACGCAAAGGTCGTTTATGACTTTTTAAACGAAATGCAGAGGGATGAGTCATTCAAGTACAAAATCAGACCATTGACCGTTAATGGCGTGGAGTGTGAATCTAACATTCTATGGTGCAGATATAATGAAAAGTTGGCAATCTTGTTGGTATGCGACACTTCGCATGGCTATTTCGACTCTTATGATGTAAAATATGAGTATGTAAATGGTAGGCTGTTTATAATTTGCAATTATGTCAACGTAAACGCTATTGCCTACTTAATTGAAAACTTAATTAGTGAGGGTTGGTATTGCGCCCAATGGTCGGAGGCCGATTGTTTTGCGGGCAACCTTCTGATTGATGATGAAAGAAAATACTTCGGCCATATCCTTACCGATCACTTTGGCGATGGAACTGAGGTCGAGGTGATTAATGTCGTTGATGAAGAGTTGCAAGGGTGGATGAAAAACATTCGTGGTGCGGGCAATAAGTAAAATTTATGCAGCCATAAGAAAATATAATTTGCACGGAATCAAAAAAATATCTATCTTCGCAGTAGCAAACAAGAAAAACTAACAATTAAAATTTAATACAATTATGAAAGATTTGAAAGGCACACGCACAGAACAGAACTTGTGGACCGCATTTGCAGGTGAGTCACAGGCTCGTAACAAGTACACCTACTACGCTTCGAAGGCAAAGAAGGAGGGTTATGTTCAGATTGCAAAGTTGTTCGAGGAGACTGCAAACAACGAGAAGGAGCACGCTAAGATTTGGTTCAAGTTGCTC
>JAZLDJ010000103.1:0-9524 GCA_045614685.1 Alistipes sp.
GATAACCTCGTCACGAAGTGCGCAGAGGTGCTTGTAAGACTCTACGAGAGTAGCGTGCTCCTCCTCGGTACCGTGAACTGGGAGAACCTCAACACCATTTGCATCGAGTTTGGTCTCCATAGCCATCATAATGTTCTTGAACTCGTCGTTGTTTACATAACAACCTGCTGGCCAACGGAATGCCTCGCCACCCATAGCAGCTGCAATCATCTGGATAGATACGAGAGCAGGGCTCTGGAACGACGAACGACCACGGAGGTCGATGATGTTCTTACCACCCTGAATTACGCGCTGACGGAGTGCGTCCCAATCTGCCTGTGGCATACGCTCGGTGCCGATGATGTCGGTGAGAGGAGTGCCGTCAACAGTAGTAGTCGAAGCGAATACAGCCATCTGCTCGCCGTGACCACCATAGGTACGAGGGTTGATAACCTTAACAGCCGAAATCTTCAAGTACTTAGCCAACTCGCTGCGAAGACGAGTAGAGTCGAGAGCAGCAAGAGTAGTAACCTGCGAAGGCTTAACACCTGCATAAATCAAAGTGATAAGACCTGTGATATCAGCAGGGTTGAAGATAACAACGATGTGCTTTACATCTGGGCAGTACTGCTTGATGTTCTTACCGAACTCGGCAGCGATCTCTGCGTTACCCTTCAACAAATCCTCACGGGTCATACCTGCCTTACGAGCAGCACCACCCGAAGATACTACATACTTCGCATCGGTCAAAGCCTCCTTGATATCCGAAGTAAAGGTGAGGTTAATGCCGTCGAAACCGCAGTGGAATAACTCCTCTGCAACACCCTCCAATGCAGGAGCAAATGGGTCGTAAAGACAGATGTTAGACGACAACTTCATCATCATAGCGCACTGCGCCATGTTCGAACCAATCATACCAGCTGCGCCGACGATGGTCAATTTCTCATTTGTTAAGAAGCTCATAATTTTGTGTTTTAAAAAAGTTATAAATGTATTGTTTGTAGAAAAAATGTTACTCTTCAACAGGAAGGTGTACCAGCTCAACACCCACCTTTGCCAAGATATCCAATCCCTCGGTGTTGTGGTACTTCTCCGAGAAGACCACGCGCTTGATACCAGCCTGAATAATCAGCTTCGAGCACTCCATACAAGGCGAGGTTGTGACATACAATGTTCCGCCATCGCAGTTATTTGCCGACTTAGCAACCTTGGTTATAGCGTTAGCCTCGGCGTGCAAAACATATGGCTTTGTAGTGCCCATATCGTTCTCGCAGATATTCTCGAAGCCCGAAGGTGTACCATTGTAGCCATCCGAGATAATCATCTTATCCTTGACGATAAGCGCACCCACCTGACGGCGCACGCAATATGAGTTCTCGGCCCAGATGCGCGCCATCTTCAAGTAGCGAATATCGAGCTTTCGCTGCTTCTCCTCTGCGTATGCTCCCATCGTTATTTTCCGTGACAGTGTTTGTACTTCTTACCGCTACCGCAAGGGCAAGGGTCGTTACGGCCCACCTTCTTCTCGGCCTGAACCGGAGCAGTGATGCCACGCTCGCCCGAGCCTGCAGCCGCAGCTGCCGCCATACGCGAAGCCTGAAGCTTGTTTACATCGACCTTAGCCTTATCCTGACGCGCGCGCTCGATAGCCTCCTGATTAGGTACTGAGATGTACGATCTACAGAGGATAGATACAACCTCGCGGTTTACCTTCTCCAACATCTTCTCGAACAAGCCGAACGACTCGAACTTGTAGATCAAGAGTGGATCCTTCTGCTCGTACGACGCATTCTGTACGCTATGGCGCAACTCGTCCATCTCGCGCAAGTGCTCACGCCAAGCATCGTCGATGGTGGTAAACATCACAATCTTCGAGAAGGCACGATAGATCTCTGCGCCATCCGTATCCTTACAACGCTGCAACTCCACAGGTACATTGAAGCCGAGGTGGCCATTAGTAAGTGGGAAGTACATCTTATGCGAGAGGTCGTGCTTACGCTCCTCGTATATATTGGTCATTACAGGACGTACAATATCCGAAATAGCCTTGGAACGACGCTCAACCAATGCCTGCAAGTCAGCAACAACCAACTCTACCAACTCGGCACGACGAGCGCTCTTATAGGTATCCTCGTCGAACGATGGCTGCAAGCCCACCTCACGAATGAGGTCGAGAGTAAACTCCTCGAAGGTGCACTCCTCGTGGTTGTTGAGGAACGACTCAACATAGTCGTACATAGTGTTGTTGAGGTCTATCTCGACACGCTCGCCATACAAAGCGTTGCGACGACGAGTGTAGATAACCTCACGCTGCGAGTTCATAACATCATCGTACTCGAGCAAGCGCTTACGCATACCGAAGTGGTTCTCCTCGACCTTCTTCTGCGCACGCTCCACAGCCTTAGACATCATACCCGACTGGATAGCCTCACCCTCCTGGATGCCCATTCTATCCATCATTGCTGCGATACGGTCCGAACCGAAGAGACGCATCAAATCATCCTCGAACGATACGAAGAACTGCGACGAACCTGGGTCACCCTGACGACCGCTTCGACCACGCAACTGGCGGTCTACACGACGGCTCTCGTGACGCTCGGTACCGATGATTGCAAGACCTCCAGCAGCCTTCACCTCCTCGGTGAGCTTGATATCGGTACCACGACCTGCCATATTGGTAGCGATAGTAACCTGGCCTGGACGACCCGCCTCGGCAACAACCTGCGCCTCCAAGGCGTGGTGCTTAGCATTGAGGACATTATGCTTGATGCCGCGCATCTTGAGCATGCGGCTCAACAACTCCGAAATCTCCACCGAAGTGGTACCCACCAAGACTGGTCGATTCTCGCCTACGAGGCGAACAATCTCGGCAATAACGGCATTATACTTCTCGCGCTTGGTCTTGTAGAGAATATCATCGTGATCCTTACGGAGGATTGGTCGGTTGGTAGGAATAACCACTACATCCAACTTGTAGATGTTCCAGAACTCCGATGCCTCGGTCTCGGCAGTACCGGTCATACCGCCCAACTTGTGGTACATACGGAAGTAGTTCTGCAAGGTGATGGTTGCAAAGGTCTGCGTTGCAGCCTCGACCTTCACACGTTCCTTAGCCTCGATAGCCTGGTGCAAACCATCCGAGTAGCGACGACCATCCAAGATACGACCTGTCTGCTCGTCAACAATCTTAACCTTGTTGTCCATAACGACATACTCCACATCCTTCTCGAACATTGCGTATGCCTTGAGCAACTGATTTACGGTATGTACACGCTCCGAACGTATCGAGAAGTCCTGCAAGAGTTCATCCTTCTTCTGAGCCTTCTCCTCCAACGAGAGTTCCTGAGCCTCCAACTCGGCAATTGTAGCGCCCACGTCAGGCAATACGAAGAAGCCATCCTCACCTACGCGCTTCGACAACACCTCGTGACCCTTGTCGGTAAGCTCAATCGAGTTCATCTTCTCGTCGATAACGAAGAACAACTCGTCGGTAACCTCAGGCATACGGCGGTTATTGTCGGCCATATAGATATTCTCGGTCTTCTGCATCTGGACCTTGATACCCTGCTCCGAGAGGAACTTGATAATAGGCTTATACTTTGGCAAACCCTTGTATGCACGGTAGAGCAAGAGGCCCATCTCCTCCATCTTACCCTCGGCAGCCAACTTTCGCGACTCGGCAACAAGCTTGGTAACGAAGTCGCGCTGCAAGCCATAGAGGTACTCGATAGCTGGGCGATACTCCTCGAAGAGCTGATCCTCACCCTTTGGCACTGGACCCGAGATGATGAGCGGAGTACGAGCATCGTCAATCAAGACCGAATCGACCTCATCGACGATAGCGAAGTGGTGCTTGCGCTGCACCAAGTCCGATGGCGAAGATGCCATATTGTCGCGCAAGTAGTCGAAACCGTACTCGTTGTTTGTACCGAAGGTAATGTCGGCAAGGTATGCCTCACGACGTGCCTCCGAATTTGGTTGGTGCTTATCAATACAATCAACCGACAAACCGTGGAACTGATACATAGGACCCATCCACTCGGCATCACGCTTTGCGAGGTAGTCATTGACAGTCACCATGTGAACACCCTTACCTGCCAAGGCGTTGAGGAACACTGGCAAGGTAGCTACCAAGGTTTTACCCTCACCGGTAGCCATCTCGGCAATCTTACCCTTGTGCAATACGACACCTCCAAAGAGCTGAACATCGTAGTGAATCATATCCCACTTGATGTCGTTACCGCCTGCGGTCCAATGGGTCGAATAGATAGCCTTGTCGCCCTCTACAGTCACAAAATCCTTCTCTGCTGCGAGGTTACGGTCGAACTGGTTTGCAGTCACCTCAACAACCTCGTTCTGAGCAAAGCGTCGTGCTGTATCCTTCATAATAGCGAAGGCCTCTGGCAAAATCTCGTCGAGAATCTTCTCAATCTTCTCGTCGATACGCTTTACAGTCTGATCGATATCTTTTGAAATCTTCTCCTTCTCGTCGAGCGAAATCTCGACATTCTCCAACTTTGCCTTCTGCGCTACGATGTGAGCCTCGTCCTCAGCAATAAAATCGGCAATACGCTTACGGAGAGCTGCACTGCGCTCACGCAACTCGTCGTTTGACAGCACCTCGATCGAAGGGTAGATAGCCTTAATCTTCTCGACATAAGGCATAATCTCCTTGCGATCTTTGTCTGCTTTGCTGCCAAAGAACAATTTGATAATACTTGTTAATACTCCCATATTTTTTGTAATGTTATTTGTTACACATACGATAATCGGCTCAAAGATACGAAAATTATACCTAAAATACAAATGTATTTTGCATTTAGGTGAAAGGCTAGCGATTTTATTGTGCAAAGAGGCAAGATTTGGGCGCAATTTACTCCGCCTCGACGAAGCGGCGCAGCAGACAACGCTCGCAATTTTGGCGAGGACAATACTCCTTCGAAAGCTGAAGAAGGGCTTGAGATTCGAGCGCATTTTCGGCTTTGACGCCAAGTTTATTCCAACGCGCTACGAACATATTATTCTCGGCAGGGAGATGCTCGAGAAGGTCAATACCTCGCGAGTCGAGGTCGTTTCGCAGAGTATATTCCGAATAGAAAATCTGAATTTGAGCCACCACATTTATGCCCAACATATGCGCCTTTGTGCGGCTTATTGCTCCCTCAGGATTGCCCTCGGGAAGAAAGCGATAGGCCCAACGTGGCACCGAGGTGAGGCAGAAGAGCATCTCGACATCGCGTCGGCTGCGACAATCGAGAATATCGTTCAGAAGATATGTGTGTTGAGAGATTAGGCTCGCAAGTTGCAAAAGCCTGATTACAGGATGGTTATCACCCAAGCATCCCACCAATTGCCACTCGCGGACATCCATCGACGCGAGTCCATATTTGTGAGCATCGTATTCGAAGATAGCCTTCAGTTCGGCTAGACTTTTATCGCCATTGCACGCATGCATCAAGCGGTCGAGTAAGCCCGAGCAACCCAGTAGCAATGCTTGTACCGATGCGAGGTTGAAGGATACCTTTTCGAAGATGTGATATGGAAGAATCTGCGCGAGGCGCTCGTAGGCTCGACGATTGGCCTTGATATCGAGCGAGCGCAACAACATATAGTAAGCCGTTTCGTTCCAAGAGTCGGTATCGTGGAAACGGTCAACCAAAAACTCCTGCTTCTGCCCTATTCGGTCGAAGCAGAGCTGCGCCATCAACTCGCGACGATGCGACTCGTCGAGCTGTGCAATCTGCTCGGCACATTTGCGTTGCGAAGTCGCGCTATCGTTCGATAGTCCAAACATCGTCGAGAGGTTCTAAAGAGTGTGTTTCTATAGTAGATTGAGCTCGAGCAATGCCTCCTCGCTCATCATAGACTTATCCCATGCTGGCTCGAACACCAAGATTACATTCACCTTCTCCACGCCATTGACCTTAGCCACCTGCGTGTTGACATCCTCGACCAACATATCGGCCATCGGACAGTTTGGAGCGGTGAGCGTCATACGGATTGTCGCCTCTCCCGATGGGTCGAAGTCAATCTCGTATATAAGGCCCAAGTCGTAGATATTCACCGGAATCTCCGGGTCGTATACATTCTTGAGTGTTAGGATAATATCTTTTTCTACTTGCAGTATCTCTTGTGGAGTCATTTTCAAATTGAGAATTGAGAATTAAAAATTAAAAATTACTTCCTACTCTATCCACAAAATCGGAGGTGGTTAGGCTATTTTTGCAAATGCAACAGCGTAAAGGCGCATTTGCTTAATGGTTGCCAATAAGCCATTTCCGCGCGTTGGCGAGAGATTCTCCTTGAGGCCTATGGCATCGATGAAGTACAACTCCAAATCGACAACCTCCTGCGGTGTGCGGCCACCCATAGCGCGAATCAAAAGGGCGAGCAGGCCCTTTATTATAATGGCGTCGCTATCAGCCGAATAGTAGATTTTGCCATCCTCCAACTTTGCATCGACCCACACGCGCGACTGGCATCCCTCGATGATATAGTCGTCGGTCTTATGCTCGGGAGCAATCACAGGTAGCGAATCGCTCAACGAGATGAGGTAGTCGTACTTGTCCAACCAATCGTCGAACATAGCAAACTCCTCGATAATCTCCTCTTGTATCTTATCTATCATCACTTGATATTCTATTATTTTCGTCTTTCAATTTTCAAGATTTCCGAATCGGAACATTGAGGGCGCTCGACACCCACAATTGCAGCCAAAGTTGGTGCAATCTGCTCGCTCGATAGGCGCGCATTATTCTCTCCAGGCAGAATGCCTCCACCGCTGATAATCAGTGGTATATGGCGGTCGTAATTATAGACCGAACCCGACATTGCTACTCGCTTCGAATCGAGCTCTATTCTATCCACATCGAACACCAACATAACATCGCCCGAGCGTCGCGGATTGTAGCCATTCTGCACCAAGGCGTAGGCTCCGCGAGCAAACTGAGCCGAACGAAGTGCCGTAGCTGTAATAGCCGCCATCACGCCTCTGTACTGCAAGGCGAATGTAGCCGTCTCGTTCTGAATCTCGGCGATACTCTTCTTGTGGCGATATATAACATCATGGTCGAGATAGAGCGAGCCGTCGGTATAGCCCAACACCCACGAATCTTGCCCGTAACGAGCACTTAGAAAGGCATTTACAATAACACCAAATTGGCGAGCATTAAATCGCGCCGAATCGTTATTTTCCACCCTTGTAGGACTCATACCACCATCGGAGGTGAGCACTACAACAACATCCTCGCGCGAAGGCATCTGCGCATAGAGGAAGGTCAAAAACTCGGCCAACGTAGCATCCAACGAATAGAGCATATCCTCATACTCTATCGAATCGGAGCCATATCGCTCGGCCACAGCACGAGGCACATCCAAGCAGATGTTCAGCACCTTAGTGCCGCCATCTACGTGCAACGGCAGAAGCGAGGTCAAAGCACGCTTTGCGAACTCGAATATGGCAATATTTCCAGCAGGCATTGTACGCAAGCCCTGAGTCCACTCCTTCGAGAGTTTACGTCCCGAGCGAGCTCGCTTCGAATCCTCATATATAGTAATATCGGTAGAGCGGCTATTGCGATAGCGATCACGGGTATAGCGACCATACCACGAATCGGTGGCAAACACGCGATTCATATCGCTACTATTGTAGCTGCGCACCCACGACGGAAGCTCCTTCATATAGCACTCTGCCGACATCCACTTACCACCGCCATTGAGCCAATAGCACTCGCCCTTACGGCCAGCCAAAATCATTGCCGAGAGAGGATTGTGCGCAATAGTGATGGCGTGGTTATGCTCCGAAAAGTCCAACACCGATTCCGAGAAGGTTGGCGCCACAAAAGGCTGCGTAGTGCGGTCGTGCTCGACATCACCTCGCACCACACCTTGCATTTCGGGTCTTGGTGAGTAGCACAACTGTACCTCCTTACCCGACGTGCGGTCGAAACCCACCGACGAGAATATGCCGTGTGTTGCTGGTAATGCTCCTGTAGCAAGGGTCGCCAATCCCGCCTCCGATGTGGTTGGCGCATAGTCGGCATAGCACTCCGTAAACTGCACACCCTCATCACGCAAACGGAGGAAGCCCTCCTTGCTTAAATTCTTCTCGTAACGCGCAATATCGCCGTGGCGCATACCGCTTACCACAACATTCACCACAAGGCGAGGTCGCGCCGTAGATGTTGCCGCAAGCAACGTTGCAATAGCTATAAATAGTACTCTTTTCATCTATAAATATCTCTCGAATATCACCTTTTCGGATGTAAAATCTATATCACTCATCGCCTCGGCCTTACCAAGCATTGTGCGACAAAATTGTTTGTGAGCCTCGCTCTCGGGATTGAACGGACGATGCTCGGCAGCCTGTACTATCTGCTCAATCTTGGGGAGTCGTTCACGAGTCTCGGTCGACAACACGCCCTCGCAGAATCGCTCCCAAACATAGTCGACAGCCATCTTCGACGGATGGACAAAATCTTCTCCGTAGTAGCGGTAATCGCGCAGGTCGTCCACCAAGATTTCGTACGACGGGAAGTAGAAGGCGTTGTCGTACTTCTCGACCAACTCCTCCACCGCCAGGCGAAGCGTTGCCTTGCTGACGCTATTTTCCTGCAAACCATCGCCAATGTGGCGCACAGGGCTAACCGTCAGCACCACCTTCTTATCGCGCAATACACCCTCGAAAAACGCAGCGTATCGCTCGACAATCTCGGCCACCGATAGGCGTCGGCGCTCGAATTGTACGGCGGGTTGCTTGTGGCAATTGGCCACCACCCTACCCTCGTGCTCGTAGACCCACGCCGTACCAAAGGTAAGTATCACCCAATCGGACTCGGCAAGCGACTTTGCTCCCTGCGCTACTGCACGATTGAGATTTGCAAAAGCCTCGGTATGCGTCTTGCCATCGAGCGAGGAGTGGGCATCGAACGAGAAGAATGTATCTCGCCCTGCCTTAACGTCGCAAACGGCAAAGGTTCTCGACGTATCGAGCCTCTCAAGCGCATTTGCAATCGAGAAGGGGTTGAACAACACTCCAAAAGGGTTGCTCGCAACCGAAAATTTCGCCCTCGCCAAGCGCGACGAGATATGCTCGGCAAAGCAGGAGCCAAGCGCAAAAACCTTTGCACTGTGGTCCATCCTCTCCGCAAGCGGTGCAATCTCTATCTCGGTGCGAAATTTCATTGTTCAAATTGAGGATTGAGGAATTGAGAATTGAGGACTATTTTTCAACTACTCTCTACTCACTATTTATTAATCTTCGCCCACGAATCCTTCAAGGTCACGGTGCGGTTGAATACCAAGTGCTCCGCAGTCGAGTCGGTGTCAGGGCAGAAGTAGCCCACACGCTCGAACTGGTAGGTTGTGCCGATTGGCGCATCCTTCAATGCTGGCTCGAGGTATCCCTTTGTTACAACCAACGACTCTGGGTTGAGGTTGTCCTGCCAAGAGGTCTGACCCTCCGAAGTATCGTATGGATCCTCGGTCTTGAACAATGGGTTGTAGAGGCGAACCTCAGCCTCAACAGCGTGCTCGGCCGATACCCA
>JAZLDJ010000104.1:0-31550 GCA_045614685.1 Alistipes sp.
GCAAGCGAGAGCAACAATTTGGCGCTCGCAGGTGATGAACACCGTGGGTAGATTCGAGCACGAAACAGGACAACGCCTAACGAAGGGTATGAAGATACTCTTCCGCGCCACCGTTCAGCACCACGCCGTCTATGGAATGTCATTGCAGATTCAGCAGATTGACCCTCTGCACACCATAGGCGATATGGAGCGCAGAAAGCAACTCTGCATAGAGCAACTCCACAAGGAGGGGGTATGGGACTTAAACCGCACGCAGCAGATGCCGTTGGTGGTGCAACGTGTAGCGGTGATTTCGAGTGCTACGGCAGCGGGCTATCAGGACTTTATGAAGGAGCTTAGCAGAAGCATCTACCGCATCGAGACCGAGTTGTTCGAGGCTACGATGCAGGGCGAATCGTGTAGCGAGAGCATTGTGGCTGCACTTTATGCCATTGCCGACCGAGCAGAGGAGTTCGATGCCGTAGCGATAATTCGTGGCGGAGGCTCGACAAGCGACTTGGAGTGTTTCAACGCCTACGCTTTAGCCTTCTCGGTAACACAATTCCCACTGCCAATCCTCACAGGTATCGGTCACGACAAGGATACGAGCGTAACCGATATGGTGGCACACACCATGCTCAAGACACCTACAGCGGTGGCAGCGTGGCTCAATCAACGAGCTACCGACTTCCACGGAACGTTGGAGTATTGCGCCATCTCGTTGCGCGACATTTGCCGACAGACAACCCACACGGCGGCACTACGATTGGAACAATACGCCAACGATGTTCGCCACCTAGCCGAGCGCACTCTGCAGAGCGAAGCGCAACGCCTCGATGGCATAGCAACGCTGGTGGCAAACTTTGCTCCCGAGCGCATCTTCCGCCTCGGCTACGCCATAGCCCGCAAGGAGGGCAAGGCATTGGCGAGTGTCGAGGGCTTAGAGGTGGGCGATACGATAGATATTTCGTTGGCTGACGGAGATATTAACGCAGTAATTGCACAGATAAAAAGATAGACTATGGAGATGTCATACAAGGAGGCTATAACCGAAATTGAGGTTATTTTGCGCTCGTTGCGTGAGGAGCAGAATAGCGTCGATAGTTTGGCAGAGCGTGTAGCGAGAGCTACCGAGTTGATTGCACACTGTCGTGCAAAACTCCGCAAAGCCGAGGGCGATGTAGCAAAGGTTTTAGAGGAGTAGATATGGGAGTCGTAGGTAAGGCGATAAAGTGGACACTAAACCACATTCCACGCCCGCTGTTGCAGAAGGTAGCGGGATGGGGTGTGCCTATGCTTGGAGTGCTCTACATAGGCCGTAGGCGCAAGTGTCCTATTTGTGGTAAGCGCGTGCGCCAGTTCTTGCCATATGGCTATGGCATATCGCGCAAGGATGCGCTCTGCCCACGTTGCTTGGCACTGGAGCGTCACCGCTTGTTGTGGCTCTATCTGGAGCGCGAGACAAGACTTCTTAATGGTCACCCTACCCTGCTCCACATAGCTCCCGAGGTGGCCCTCAAACGCAAGTTCGAGGAGCACTACGGCAAGGTATACGGCTATCGCTACATCACGGCCGACCTGGAGAGTCCGCTCGCAAAGATGCACTTCGATGTGCAACAGATACCGCTCGATGATGAGAGCATCGACGTTGTAATCTGCAACCATATACTCGAGCACGTGGAGGATGATAGGACGGCTCTGCGCGAGTTGCACCGCATACTCACACCAAATGGCTGGGGCGTGGTGCTGGTACCGCAAGATTACGAACGCGAAGAGACCTTTGAAGACGACTCAATAACCTCGCCCGAGGAGCGAGCTCGAATATTTGGGCAGTACGACCACCGTCGCATCTACGGACGCGACTATGCCGACCGCCTACGCGGATGTGGCTTCGAGGTGGAAGAAATCGAATACGAAAAGCAACTTTCCGAAGAGGAGCGAATACAATATGCAACAGGCGGAGAGCGTTTATATATTGTCTATAAAATATAAACAGAGAGAGCTATGGAGAGATACAGCAAACTGAGAGAAACCATTGCAAAACAATTTTCTGCAACGACCCAGGAATTGGTGGATAAAGCGCTTCAATTTGCGAATGAGCGAATGGAGGGCTTGACTCGTTACGACGGCACGCCTATGCTCGACCACGCCGTGGAGGTGGCCCATATTGTGGCTACGGAGGTAGGTCTCGGCCGCAACTCGACTGTATCGGCCATACTGCACGATGTGGTGCGTATTGTGGCGCAGAGCAACGACGAAGAGGCGTTGGAGAGTCTGCTTACAACCATCCGCAAGGAGTTTGGCGAAGAGGTGGCAGGTATTGTTTTGGGTCTTGCCAACATCTCCGACCTCAAACTCAACACCCACTCCGACCAGGCGTCGAACTTCCGCGATATGATTGTATCGTACTCGGAGGATCCGCGTGTGATATTGATTAAACTTGCCGATAGACTCGAGGTGATGCGCTCGATAGGGATGTTCCCCGAGGCTAAGCGACTCAAGAAGTCGTGGGAGTCGATGAACCTCTATGCGCAGATTGCTCACAAGCTCGGACTCTACAACATCAAGAGCGAGTTGGAGGACCTCTCGTTGGCACAACTCGAGCCTGCCGACCACAAGCATATCACCGATAAGTTGCGCGAGGGCGAAAAGGAACGATTGGACTTTATCGAGAAGTTCGTCGACCCTATTCGCAAGGGACTCGATGCTGCGGGCATAAAGTACCACATCAAGAGCCGCACCAAGTCGGTATACTCCATATGGAACAAGATGCGCAAGCAGAAGGTGCCTTTCGAGGGTGTCTACGACATCTTCGCCATCCGCATAATCATAGATTGCGAACAACACCTAGAGAAGGCGCAGTGCTGGCTGGCATACTCCATCGTGAGCGACTTCTACACACCAAATACCGAGCGTATGCGCGACTGGATTTCGATTCCGAAGTCGAACGGCTACGAGTCGTTGCACACCACCGTAGCGGCAGGCGATGGCAAGTGGGTGGAGATTCAGATTCGCACCGAGCGTATGGACAACATCGCCGAGCTAGGTATTGCTGCTCACTGGCGCTACAAGGGTGTGAATCAGGGCGCGCAAACCAGCGAAAAGTGGTTGCAGCGTCTGCGCGAGACAATGACCGAAACCAAGGAGGATATTGCCGAGCGATTCGACGCGAAACCTGCTTCGGGCGAGATATTTGTCTACACACCAAATGGCGATATCCGCAAATTGCCAGAGGGAGCTACAGTGCTCGATTTTGCATTCGACATTCACTCGAACCTCGGTTGCACCTGCTCGGGCGGTAAGGTAAATGGTCGTGCCGTACCTATTCGCGAGCAGCTGCGTAATGGCGATATTGTCGAGATTCTCACGCAGAAGAATCAGCAACCAAAAGCGGACTGGCTAAACTTTGTTGTGACGCAGAAGGCAAAGCAGAAGATTAAGTCGGTGATTCGCGAGGAGCAGGCAAAGAGTGCCAACCTCGGACGCGAAGAGTTGGAGCGCAAGCTCAAGAACTGGAAGATTACAAAGAGCATAGACGAGGTGGTGGCCTACCTCTGCAAATACTATAAGCAGCGCACAGGAACAGCCCTCTACGAACTTATTGCCGAGGAGAAGATAGACCTCGCGGTGGTGAAGGAGATTTTGGCGAAGTGGCTCTCGGGTGAGGCTGACGAGGAGCGTCGCGCTGCCGAGGCCGAAGCTGAGGCTCGCCGTAGAGCCAACGCAGCAACACAGGTCAAGACCTCGAGCGATGCGCTCATCATCGACGAGAGTATTAATAATATAGTATATAAGTTGGCCAAGTGCTGCAACCCTATCAAGGGCGACGACATCTTCGGCTTTGTGACTATAAATA
This sequence comes from Alistipes sp., assembly GCA_045614685.1. Taxonomy (GTDB): domain Bacteria; phylum Bacteroidota; class Bacteroidia; order Bacteroidales; family Rikenellaceae; genus Alistipes. The sequence continues at coordinate 3,836 of JAZLDJ010000104.1, forward strand.
CAGGTATCACCATCCACCGCACCGACTGCCCGAACGCCAAGCGTATGCGCGAGCAGTATCCTTACCGCGTGATGGATGCCAAGTGGCGCGAGAGTGCCCAGGGCGCATTCCGCGTAACCATAGCTATTCACGCCAACGACTCGGCAGGTTTGGTCAACCAGATCACCGAGGTTGTGAGCCGCGATATGAAGCTCAACATCCGCTCCATCAATCTCAACTCGCGAGGCGATGGTACGGGCGTGGGAACTATCAGTGTCGAGGTGCCTTCGGTTGCTGTGGTCGACACCCTTATCTACGCAATAATGCGCATCAAAGGTGTGCAGAGAGCTTACCGAGTGAAGAACTAACGAACATCCTAAACAATATTATGAGAAACACGGCAAAACTATTTATCTTGGCAGTTATGGCCTTGACTGCAGTATCGTGTGCAGTATCTAGGCGCAGTGGAAATCCTATTATCGAGGGGTGGTATGCAGACCCCGAGGCTGTAATCTTTGGCGATACCTACTGGGTCTACCCTACTTGGTCGCAACGATTCCGCGACCAGCTCCACTTCGACGCCTTCTCGTCAAAGGATCTGGTGACCTGGACCAAGCACGAGCGTATTATCGACAACAAGGAGATTTCGTGGCTTACACACGCACTCTGGGCTCCATCCATCATCGAGAAGGGCGGCAAGTACTACCTTATGTTCTCCTGTAACAATGTCAAGCAGGGTGAGATTGGCGGTATCGGCGTAGCTGTGGCTGACAACCCTGCCGGTCCATTCAAGGATCTGCTCGGAAAGCCACTTATTAAGGATATCATTAATGGTGCGCAGCCTATCGACCAGTTCGTATTCAAGGATACCGACGGCACATACTATATGTACTATGGCGGATGGAAGCACTGCAATGTCTGCAAGCTCAACAACGACTTCACGGGTTTTGTTCCATTCGAGGATGGCCAAATCTTCAAGGAGATCACCCCTGGCAAGTATGTCGAAGGCCCGTTTATGTTTATCCGCAACGGAAAGTATTACTTTATGTGGTCGGAGGGACGATGGACCAAGGCCGACTACCGCGTGCAGTACGCCATTGCCGATAGCCCACTTGGCCCATTCGAGCCTCGTGGTGTGATTCTGCAGACCGACGAGGCTGTGGGTACAGGAGCGGGACACCACTCGGTGATAAAGAACCCTCGCAGTGGTAAATACTACATCGTCTACCACCGCCACCCTCTCGGCTCGAAAAGCGGAAACGACCGTCGCACCTGCATAGACGAGCTTCGCTTCGACAAGGAGGGCAACATCCTACCTGTGAAGATGACATTCAAGGGCGTAAAGGCCGACCCACTCAAGTAACAAGGGGAGGCAAGCAAAATAGTCGTCAAACGGCGTATAAGGCGGTAAAAAGCTTTATGCGCCGTCATTTTTTTACGAACGATTTAACCTTTCGTCGCGTTGGTGGTCTTAATGGATAGAACAAAACCTTAAAACTATACTATTATGACTACCAAATTACGACTTATGGCTCTTGCGCTAGTGGTAGCTCTATTCTCTGTTCAGTGTACAAAGAATGACGCTGGCGCACCTACTCTTCCAACATCTATCGATCAGCATTTCGCATCGGGTAGCTACGAATACGACGGCATAACCATCCCTTATCGCGATGGTGCAACCCTCGCTTCAACACAAGGCTTGTCTCCATTGGTTGTAGTGTTACACGGACAATATGGCTCGGGATCGGACAATAAAGCGCAACTGCGTAGCGATGCTATGATTCGCATCTGGCACTACTTCACCTCGAACAACGTGAAGGCTGTGGTGTTGGCTCCGCAGTGCAGTACACGCCGTGCGTGGGACGAGACAAAAGCCGATGTAAATAAGGCCACTACTATGACCGAAGCCTTGAAGGCGTTTATCGACCACTATGTGGCAAACAACACCAAAGTAGACCCTTCGAGAATATATATTATAGGTTATTCGGATAGTTCTCAACCCGCAGGAGCCGGTGGCGTATGGCATATGCTCTCGAACTACACCGATATGTTTGCAGCAGGTATGACCGTGGCGGCAGACCCCGATGAGAATATCTCGGCTACGAACATTGCCAAGACCCCTTTGTTGGTGGTAAATGGCATCTCGGATGTCCACGCCGTAGGATTAGCCCTCACAAGCTTTGCCGACGAGGTGAAGGATGCTGGAGGCGAGATTCGCGAGGTGGTGATGAATATACGCTCACGCGAGGAGCTGTGCCGCGAGGCCTTCACAACCGAGCACCTCAACTGGGTACTACAATTCTAACGACACATTCCGTGGCTCGGCGGCACATTCGTTCACGCTAGTATGCTACCCGAGCCACACCTCCCAATACCCACAAATTAACCCTCTTTTTTAACGAAGAGTCTGCCCAACGCGAATGCTAGGCAGACTCTTTAATTCTTTGCAAAGTACATATGGATGGGGAGAGGTGGAAGATGGGATTGACTTCGCTACGCTCGTCTTTCCCTTCCGCTCGCCGCGGGGGCACCTCCGAACTCCACTGCACTCAGCAAGAAGTTGATAAATCAACTCTTTTGTTTTTGGCTACAATGTTTGCAAATAAATTTGCACCATAGTATCCAAAAAACAAAAAGATGTCGCATTACGACATCTTCTTGCTTCGTTTGTTTCGTTCGGGTGGAAGATGGGATTCGAACCCACGACCTTCGGAACCACAATCCGTCACTCTAACCAACTGAGCTACATCCACCATCTAGGATTCCTTTCGAAATCGAGTGCAAAAGTAATATACTTTTTGACAATGTGCAAATTTTTTGCAAAAAAGTGTGCAAAAAAGTGCATATCGAGGTGAAAAATATCTTACACCCCTGCTATTTTACACGCACATAGACAGGTTGAGAGGCACTCAAGCGCTCGGGGTTGCCCACAGGCACGCCCTTTTTGAGCTGGTAGATCTCGACCGCATCGTCGTCACGGCACGCCACAACCAACTTCGAGCCATCAGCACTAACTGCAAAGTGGCGAGGATGCGCCCCCGTAGGTTGATAGTGCAGCTGCTTCAGCTTGCCATTAGCGAGTCGCTTGTAGGTGGCCACGCCATCGGGTATAGGTTGGCTCGACACCTTGCTTGTCTTGCTCACACGCGAAGAGGCATATACATATTTACCATCGGCACTAACCACAATATGCGCTCCTCCCTCGGGATTGCCCGCATTGAGAATATGGCGGTCGAGCAGCTTGTAGTCCGACGTGCGGAAGGCCATCACCTCGTCGCTCAACTCAGCAACCACATAGAGGTAGCTGCCATCGGGCGAGAAGGCGCAATGGCGAGGACCTGTGCTTGCAGGCAAGGCAATAATCTCGGCCTCGGGCAACGCCAAACGGCCACCCACAACATTGTAGCGAATGAGCCTATCGCAACCAAGGTCGGCAACAAGAAGCGTCTTGCCATCGGGCGAGAGGGTCGAAGAGTGAATGTGTGGCGAGCGTTGGCGCTTTGGATGAGAGCCCTTACCCTCGAATGTCACAACCGTAGGATTGGGCTGCGGCATACCCTCCTTATCGAGGTCGTAGAGGGTGAGTGTGCCACTCGTATAGTCGGCAACGACTGCCTGACGGTCGAGCAGAACGATATGGCAAGAGTGCTTACCTGGGGTAGAGACCTCGGTCAGGGCCTTGCTCGCCACCTCGTCGGTGAGACAAAAGAGCCCCTCCTCGCCTGCTATCTTCGCATCGAAGACACATAGCGAGGAGTTCTCGTCCAAAGAGCGGAGGGCGTAGATCTTGTCATTGCCCTCCGCAATGAATGTATGACCCCAATAGGGGCTTGCAATGCCGATTAAAAGGCTTGTTATCAGCAGTTTAATCATTGTAATTATTCTTAAGCAATGGCTCTACTCCTGCGAAAAAGTGTAGACACAAACGTGGGTATACTCCTCGCCTGGGCGGAGCACCGTGTCTGGGAAGTTCTCGTGATGGATGGCATCGGGCCACTTCTGAGTCTCGAGAGCGAGGGCGCAACGATGACCAAGCACCTTGCCCTTCACCGCATAGCTACCATCGAAGAAGTTTCCGCTATAGAACTGAATACCGCACTGGTCGGTCGAAACCACCATCTTACGGCCCGACTTAGGCTCGTAGAGCGTTGCTACAGGGCGTACCACACCCTCGCCATTGAGGCACCAGTTGTGGTCGTACCCGCCACCACCGTGAAGCTGAGCATCGTCCATCGCGATATCGCGACCAATGGCCTTTGCCACGCGGAAGTCGAACGGAGTACCCTCCACGTTGATAAGCTCGCCCGTAGGGATAAGACCCTCGCCTACAGGAACATACTTATCCGACACAATCTGCAACTCGTGGTCGAGAATGCTCTGCGAAGCATCGCCCGTGAGGTTAAAGAAGGTGTGGTGTGTGAGGTTTACGAGTGTTGGAGCATCGGTTGTAGCCTTGTACTCCACCTTGAACTCATTCTCCTCGGTAAGCGAATACTTCATCCACACGTTGAGATTACCGGGCCAGCCATCGTTACCCTCCTTGTCGAGCAACGAGAAGGTAATAGAGTGCTCGTCATGAGCCTCAACAGTCCACATTTGGTTGTCGAAGCCAATGAATCCACCATGCAGAGTGTTCTTGCCGTTATCGTTCACCGAGATGTTGTACTCCTTGCCATCGATCGTGAACTTTGCTGCGCCCAAGCGGTTGGCCAAACGGCCTACGGCAGCACCAAAGAAGCGCTCACCCTTGCACTCGAGATACTCCTCCAATGTTGTGTAACCCACAGCAACATCAGCCTTCACGCCATTGCGGTCGGGCACCATAAGCGAGAGCACTCGCGCGCCAAAATCGGTTACACTCATCTCGAGTGCACCACCCTTAATTGTATATATAGTAGGTTTCATACTCTCTATCTCTATTTGTTTGTAAGCTCTTTCTGAATCTGCTCGAGCGACTTACCCTTGGTCTCTGGCAACCACCACGCAAAGAGGAGTGACAAGGCCGCAATAACCGAGAAGAAGCCGAAGATATAGACGCTTGGTGTCATACCTGCAACCAACTCCTTGCCCACACAGATAGGGAATATCCAGGTGAGTGTAGCCGACCACACCCAGTGGGTCATACTACCGAACACCTGACCACCCGAACGCACGCTGTTAGGGAAGACCTCGGCAATAACAACCCAAATGGTAGCACCCAACGAGATAGCGAAGCTGGCAACATATGCACACACGCAGATAAGAAGTGTTAATCCCTCGAACTCGCCAAGGTAGAAGCCACGAGCCACCAAACCCTGTGCCACAACCATACCTACGGCACCGATGGCGATGAGTGTACGACGTCCGAGTTTATCGATAAGTGCCATACCGAGCATTGTGAAGGTGAGGTTTGTGAGTCCCACAATCACCGACTGCAACATCGAATCGGAGAAAGCACCTGTCAACACACCCGACTGCTGCAACAATCGCGGAGCGTAGTACAAGATGGCGTTGATACCGCTCAACTGGTTGAGTGTAGCGATGAAGAAGGCAATGAGTATAGGCTTCATAAACTTCTTCTGGAAGAGGCGCTCCTTCTTGACATTGAGCTCCTCGTACAACGACTCGCGGATAGCGGTCATCTCACCCTCGACATCCTTCTCGCCTACGCTAACAAAGACAGCCTCGGCCTCCTTGTCGCGCTTCTGCGAGATGAGCCAACGCGGACTCTCCGGAACTGTAGCAAGCAAGATAGCAAAGAGCAGAGCCGGTACCGCCTCGCTTACAATCATCCACTGCCAAGGTGCCAACAACGCGTCGGTAGCATAGTGTCCGATAAAGTAGTTCGACACATAGGCGCAAACGATACCCAACACAATATTGAACTGGAAGAATGCCACAAAACGTCCTCGCCACGCCGAAGGCGAGATCTCGGCAATATACATAGGGCCGATAACCGAAGAAGCACCCACGGCCAAACCGCCCAAGAAGCGGAAAATCATAAAGCAGTACCAATCGGCAATAACACCACTGCCAATGGCCGAAATGAGGTACAATATGCCAATCACCTTGAGCGAGAGCAATCGACCATACTTTTGTGCTGGCCTACCACACACCAAGGCACCTATGATAGTACCAATGAGTGCTGTAGCCATTGTAAATCCGTGCTGACTAGCACTCAAGCCAAAGGCAGTTTGAATAGCTCCCTCGGCACCCGAGATTACGGCTGTATCGAAACCGAAGAGAAGACCGCCCAACGATGCCACGAAGGCGATCCAAAACATATAACCTTTCATCTTTATAACTTGTATTTAATTCGTTCGATAATGTGATCCTGATAGCACTCGTCGAGCTCTACGAAGTAGCCACTCCAGCCCCAAACACGCACAATGAGGTTGCGGTGCAACTCTGGATGAGCCTTTGCATCGAGCAACTTCTCGCGGTCGAGCGTATTGAGCTGCAACTGGTGACCACCCAAGCGGATGTACGAGCGGATGAGCATAGCCAACTTCTCGACAGTCTCGTCGTTGCGGAAGATGCTCTCGTCGAGCTCGATAGTCAATGGGCCTCCGTTGATAGCATTCTCTAGGTTTGGCTTTGCGAACGAACGCATAACCGAAACTGGGCCATTCTGCTTCAAGAACATACTTGGGGTGAAGTTTGCAGGCAACACCTCGCCAGCATTACGGCCGTCTGGTGTAGCAGGCAACTCCTTGGCGTGGAAGATGTAGTACATAGCGGTACCTGTACCCGCACGCCAGATGCCACCACGCTCGTTACGCTTGCCACGCAAGCCCTCGGCAAACGACTCCAACAAGGCAGCACCAATAGCGTCGGCCTCCTCGTTGTCAAGACCCATCTTCGGAGCCTCGTTGCGCAACTTATCTTGCAGAGCCTCGTGACCCACGAAGTTATTTTTGAGAGCCTCCATCAACTCGTCGAGCGAAACCGACTTCTCGTCGAAGTAGAACTTCTTGACTGCAGCCAACGAATCGGCAGCTGTCGAGAGGCCTGTACCGTGAACGCCATAGTTGTTCGAATTGCCACCCTCGGAGATATCCTTCGCCTTAGCGATGGTGCCACCCATAATGGTAGAGAGGAACGGAGCCGGAGCAAAGTAGAGGTTGTCGTGCGCCGATGTTATACGCTCGCACTCGGCCTTAATCTTCGCGTCGATTGCGGCATAGAACTCCTCATACGAAGCGTAGTCGCCAAGCGACTGCACAGCGTTGCTAACAATCTCGGCAAACGAGAGTGCGTCGATGTTTGGAATCTCCATACCATTCTTCGGAATGATAAACTCCCAGCACGCTGCCACAACATAGTTGTGAGCATCCTCTGGGCTATAACCGAGCTTCAAGAGGCCCGGGATAACAACGTCATCGTTATCGTACTGAGGGAAGCCCAAACCGCGCTTGGTGAGCTCTGCACCAAGCTTAAATACCTCCAACGGAGTATTCGCATCTACACGAAGGTTAATCTTAGGGTCGATAAGGTTCAACTCGTAGCTCGCCTTCAAGCACATACGCGACACCTCATTGAAGAGGCAGTTACCCTGCTCGTCGCGACCACCCAAAACGAGGCTCTGACCGTTGTCGCCCTGCTGCATACCCACATAGAGGTCGCTATCCTTGTTGCAGGTGAGGAAGAACTCAGTGATGAGCTCGTAGGCCTCCTCGTCGGTCAATCTACCGCTCTCGATATCGGCCTTGTAGTATGGGTAGATGTATTGGTCGAAGCGACCGAGAGTGTTGTGGTAGCAGTCGCTCTCCCACAATGCAAAGTGCACCATACGAAGCAGCTGCAACGCCTCGTGCAAGCCCTTAGCACCCTCGGTGTGGATTGCGCCCAACACCTCAGCCACAGCGGTCAAGCCTGCCGACTCGGCACACGCCTTATACTTGAGAATAAACTCCTGCAACGCCTCGATGCTCTCCTCGGCTGCGTCGAGGAAGGCACGCTGCTCGGCTGTGAGGGCAGCATCCTCCTTACGAGCCGCAATCTCGGCCTTGCGCTTGCCCAAACCATCGGCAAGTATACCCTCGTAGTCGGGCGAGAGGTTCGAGACAGTACCACGCTCGTGCAAAGTGTGCTTCGAGCGAATGTCGTCCCACTCGGCATCGGTGAAGATAGATGGGATGCGTGTGATTGTACGGGTGGCAACAATGGTCTCACCCTCGATAATGATTGGCTGCTCGGCCTCGAGCAAAGCCTGCAACATTTTTGCACTGCGCTCTACGGGAGCAATGCCAGCACTCTTGAACTCCTCGTTCTTGGTCGCAAGTCCTAACTCCTCTGGCGTACGACGGAACTGATGGTGCTTCTCCGCTCTAATAAACGAGCGTAAAGTTTCAATTCTTGGTGTCATAGTAAACATTTATAATATTAGTAATTTAATTCCCTTCTCTGTAAATTTATCGTGTATGGCGGGCTCGGCATCCTCGTCGAAGTCGGGCGCATAGTCGAGCTCCACCATCGGATACTTCGCACCCGCAGTCTTGTGATAACGCAACAACTCCACACGCTCGAGCCCCTTTGCGCCAACAAGCAACTCTGCCGTCGCCTCCATATTCTCGGCCGAGTCGTTCACGCCTGGTATCAGTGGCACTCGCGCAACAAATGGCTTGCCCGACTCGCAAAGAATCTTTAGGTTCGCCTTTATGAGTTCGTTGCCTACGCCCGTCCACTGTTTGTGAAGCTCCGAATCCACAATCTTGATGTCGAATAGCACATAGTCCACTCGCTCCAAAACTCTCTCGAAAAGCTCCTTCGAGGCGTATCCGCTAGTCTCGACAGCGCGGTGTATTCCCGTCAGTCGGTCAAGCACCTCGCACAGGAAATCGGCCTGTGCCAATGGCTCACCACCCGTGAAGGTGACTCCACCTCCGCTATCGCGAAATATATCCTCGTCACGACGAATCCTTGCAGCTAACGCCTCCGCATCTATCGAATAACCAGAGATCTCGGTACGCCCCTGCTTGGTCAGCGGTTGAGGCTCGCGCCTCTGCCCCTCGGGGTTGTGGCACCACGCACAACGCAGAGGACAACCCTTCAAAAAGACGGTTGTACGAATACCCGGCCCATCGTTTACGGCAAACTCCTCGATGCTGAAGACTACTCCGCGACCCATCCTCTTTTATAATGTGTGCTGTACTATTCCGAACGGCTTCACCTCGACGCGGCTCTTGGCCTTCTCGGTTGTAAGTTCCACACTCTCGCTCTTGCCACGACGCTCGTTGAGGCGCACCTGCAACTTGCCATCGACAACCTCGGCCGAAGTGACCTCAACATCCTTCGACGAAGAGTTCAACAACGAGCCTTGCGGAGCAAGCGAGCCCTTCTTGGTTGCCAAACACTGGCGCACATAGAGCGGTGTTGCAGCCATCTTTATCTGCTGCAACTCGTTGCTATCCTGCCACTTACCCTTATAGGTATCGAACACTATCGAGTGGTTGTATGTTCCGTGGAAAGGCTCGAGATACCACGCAGGCTCCTGCGAAACATTCACAGGTGTCACGAAGGTAATCTTCACGTCGCGAATTGGGCCCGAAGTTGTCGAAGCACCGAGGTAGAGCGTCATCTCGCCCTTGTCGGCATCGACCGAGAAGCCCTGCTCACCCGAGCGAGGCATAACTACCAAACCTCCGTCGGCACTCTCCAAAGCGCAAAGGTTGAGCAGACAGAAGTGTCCCTCACCCGCCTTGTCGTACTCACTCATACCGAATGGAATGTCAAATACGGTCTTGCACGACTTGCCTGTCGAGATAATGAGGTCAAGACCTCGCGGATCGAACGAGCTTGCATTGCCACCCACGCGGCGAATAATGGTTGGATGAGGCATTGTGAAAGAGATGTTACACAACACTCTACCAGCCTCTATCACAAAGTGTTGGCGCATATGTACCAACCAATCTAACTGACGGTCTACAATCATCTCAGCACCACACACCTTCGTACGTGTCGGGCCATACGGCTTGGCATCGCGCCACTCGCCATCGCCCGTTCCCTGCCTCATCTCGGCTACCGCCTTCATCTGGAATGGAGCAAGCGAGAGCTCGGTTGTACGACCACCCTCATTCAACACAACCTTATCTTCCGAAGCTGTAATCGAGATATTGCCCATCGAGATACTCTTGCCCTCGCGCCAAGACTTCACCTCGGCCTTCTCGATGAGTTTTGCACCAAATACGGCATAGCCAAACGCTGGCATATCGGCCTCGAACTCGATGGTGTAACCCTCGGCCGAACGAACGCAGCTACTTGCAAGAGGTTTACCTGTTGCATAGTCGTAGATGGCGTATGGATGGTCGGTCGAAAGGGTAACCTTGCGCTTTGCAGCGTGGTCCATACAGAGGGCCATAAAGTAGTTGTCGTAACCCTTCAACTTGACATTTTCGGCTATCTTGTCCATACCGTCATAGATGACCGACTTGGCAAGAGCCGAGCTACTCTTGAGTGCGGTGATGCGCTCGCTACGCTTCTCGTAGAGTGGATACCAACCCTTCGAGTCGCTATTTACAGCCCACAAAAGCTGATGCTCCGAGCGCGAAAGGGTTGTCACCTTGCCCTCGCGAGCAAGGAACTTAGGCTCTACATCTTTATAGAGGTCGGCACGCTCGATATTCCACGTAAGAGGGTTATCAATAGTGGTTAAATCGCTCTCGGCAATCTCCTTATCGACACGCCAGCCCTTGGTGTGGTGCAATAGTGCATCGAAGATGTTGGCACTGCGGAAGTCGCGCATAGCAATGTCGGTATTCTCCTGAACGATAATATCGAGTGGGTCGGCAGTCCAACGCGAGTAGGTACCATGTGCAAGGTCGTGCACCTTGGCCGAATGGTCTACATACTGCTCCTTGCCCAAGCCAAACTTCTCGATATACTCCTTGACTGTAATCCACACAATCTCTATATCGTCGTGGGTGGCATTAAACTCAGCCACCTGAGCATAAGTGCGGCTGAACTTCTGCGGAATCTCGTAGTCCTCCTCGATGGTGAGAAGGCTATTTGCTGGGGCATCGGCAACTCGGTTCAGCACCTTGCTACGGGTGATTGGTACGCAGATTGAGCGGCTGCCATCGAGTCCCGAGAGGAGGAATGGTCGCCACGAATTGTCATTTGTGATGATTGGTGTCCACGACACATTCGAGTTGCCCAAAATCCAAGGCAGCTGCGGATGGTAGGCACGCTCCTGGAGGTAGAATCCGTCGGTCTTTGTACCGAGGAAATCCTCGATGATGCGTGTGCCGAGCAGAGCGCAACGATAGTTGGTCTCTCCATCCATATTCACATTCACAGGCTCGGAGTAGAAGGTGCCCGTAAAGTTGAGCTGACCGCGCTTGTGGATACGCATTGCGTGGTCGAGAACGTGCGGTGCCGCCTGCTTCAACGAGTTGAGTGTCTGACCCGAGAACTGGAGCTGACCCTTGAAGTCGGGATGCTCGTCCATAAAGGTGAGCAGGTTGTCGTATATGACAGGAAAATCGCGCCACAAGGTGGTGCGAACATAACGGTCGTAGTTCATATTGCCGTGCAAAATATAGCTCATGTAGATGCGCTTTTTTGCAGGTTTTTGGCTCGTTTGAGCCATAGCTACGCCACCGCAAAAAATGGTAGCAATAAGTGTAATAGATAGAAACTTTTTCATCTGATTAAATTATATCTGTTTATTCTTTATTTTTTCGATTGTTGCGTCTATATATCGCTTAATATCAGTCTCTAAGCGCTTGTATAGCGGCGAGGTTGTGTAGTTGTCGTTGTCGAGCAACACGTCACGAATCGAACGCAACGAATTATTGTAGTTGCTCACCTCGTTTTTGAGCGCCATACCCTCCTTCGACGAGTAGATAATCTGCGCCAGCGAGAGTTGTCGCAACTTCTCGCAAACACCCTCCAGCACCACCATCACCACGTTGTCCATAAGCGTGTGACCGTGCATGAAATTGTAGGTGAGGTCGGGCTCGACACCCCTCTCGCGAAGTCGCTCGGCAAAGGCTGGAATAGCCGCCGCCATATCGGGATTATCGGCCTCGAGCGAAGCCACCTTACGCTCCACATTACGGCCCAACCACGCAATGGTATTGGCTCCGTTTTGCTCGATATCTATGTAGCCGATACGCACCGCCGACTTGAAATCTACCAGCGGCAACACGCGCTCGGCTTTGCGCGATGCCGAGTAGACATACCACAAAAAGAGAGGGTATATGGTGCGCGAATAGTCGGCCATAAAGCTCTCGAAGTTGAAGATATGCGCATCGTTTTTCACCGCCTTGACACACACATTGTGGAGCGACGGCGCAAAACAGAGGTGATTCTCGGTGGCATAGGTGTAGGTGTGGAACATATAGGGCGACGAGGCTATCAGGCGCGATTTCTCGTCGTCACCCTCGAGGAGGTAGTCGAAGTCGGCATCCATACACAGAAGCATATCGGCGTTTGCCTCGTGAGCCATCGAGAGAAGCACATTCTTGCCCTTCGGCAAATCTTTGCGCGTTGGCACCGAAATTTCGAAACGAAGATATGGATTTTTGAAATTATCAAAGATACCTCGCCAAAAAGCAACATCCTCGTAACCCTCGACAAAGACACGAACCAAGCGCTTACCGTCGCTAAATGGCAATGCTGTGGGGAGATTCAATACATCCACCCCACCTCGTGCAAAGGCCTTGTCGCGCATCTTTTCGATCATCTCTTCGCATCTGCGCGCCCTATTTTCCCTGCGATTTGCCATAGTCAGTTTGTGATATTTGTGGAACAAATATACAAATTATTACCGAGAAACAAAAAATATTTGTTACTTTTGCGACGTTATTTGGAATGTTAGGCAGTTATGGCAGATTGGAAAGAGCGACTTGGAATGGTCTATTCGACAAATCCAGACTTCGCATACAACTACGACGAGGAGCAGGAGGAGGATACGCTTGCTCCCGAGAAACAGGTACTACGAGTGTGGCGCGACACAAAAGGTCGCGGTGGCAAGGTAGCTACCATCGTGCGCGGTTTTGTGGGCAAGAGCGAGGATTTGGAGGAGCTTGGTCGCACCCTCAAGCGAGGCTGTGGCGTGGGCGGCTCGGTCAAGGATGGCGAGATAATCATTCAGGGTGACCACCGCGACCGTGTTACAGATTTGCTCATCCAGAAGGGTTATTCGCGAACAAAAAAGGTATAGCAGATGAGAAGAGTTTTTTTGACAATACTACTTGGCGTGGCCGTGCTTTCGGCTTCGGCACAAAGCAAGCGCGAGTTGCTACAACAAATCGCTGAACTCAACTCCAAAGTCGAGACATTGACCCAGAGCGTTGCACAGCTGGAGCAGAACAAGGTGGACCGCACAACCCCTTGCAACCCACAATGGGAGAAGTGGAACGATGTACGCTATAACTACGGATTCAACACCACCAAGACACCAATCTTCAACACCATAAACGGCGTGTTGGAGAGCACCGTTATGATGTCGGTGCGCGGAGGACTCGGACGATGGAACAACACCGTAGGCGACCCCTACTCGAAGTTTGTGGATGGAGGACATCTCTTCGAGGGATGGAATAGCTCCGAGACCTGCCGCTTGACCTTGCTCATCGGCAAACAGGCTCCCGACATCGCTTGTATTCAGGTCTACTCGCCTAAGGGTCTCTATAAGACAAAGCGCCATTTCGGCTGGGTAAAGCTCGGCTCGGACGATGCACGCGAGGGTGTAGATTTTGGTCGTCGTTGGGCTGTGTCGTTCGTGCCATTCACACTTGGCCGCTTCGACAAGGCACCGACCACCACCTACTACCACAACGAACAGCTCGAATCGACTGCCGTACCAATCGGCACAATATACTACGACACAACCACCAACAAGATTGGTTGTATGACAACCGAGGGATGGAGATACCTCAAATTTGAGTAGTGACAGGAAAATTCAAACATATCATCATCGCCATAGTTGCGCTTTTTGCAGCATCGTCGGCCTCGGCACAATACTATTCGTGGGGTGCCGACCCAACCTATATGCGCTGGCGTAGACTCAAGGGCGAGAAGATTGATGTGATATACCCCGATACGGCTCGCGAGTTGGGCTACAAGATGATGCACTACGCTCGCTCGGTACAGCCCGATATCGACTTTGGGTTCCGTCACGGCCCAATGAAGATTCCGTTTGTGATTCACCCCGAGAACTTCTCGTCGAATGGAATGGTGATGTGGTTGCCTAAGCGTGTAGAGATTCTCTCATCACCTTCGGTGAGCGGTTACTCTATGCCTTGGCTCAAGCAACTTGCCGCCCACGAGTACCGACACGCCGTACAATACAACAACCTCAACCGAGGCTTTGTACGCATCTTCAGCTATCTGCTCGGTCAGCAGAGCTCGACCTTTGGTCTGCTCTTTATGCCGTTGTGGGGCTTGGAGGGCGATGCTACACTCTCCGAGACACAGATGTCGTCGTATGGTCGCGCACTGCAACCAAGTTTCACCATGCACTATCGCGCGGTGGACAATTTGGCACTCGACAAGAACCTCAACAAGTGGTTCTGCGGCTCGTATCGCGAATATATCCCCGACCACTACCACCTCGGCTATCAGATTACTGCATACGGCAACACCAAGTACAACGAAAATATTTGGAACAACATCGTACGCTATGCGGTGCGTAACCCCTACCTCATATTCACCACATATGCTGGATTGCGCAAATACTACAAGACAACAACCGATAAGCTCACACGCGAGGCCTTTGCCAACCTGAGCGACCATTGGAACTCGTTGCCATATCAGCCAAACACCTCGACACAGATATCGCTCGATGCCAAGAAGGGCTATACAACCTATCGCTATCCGCAATATCTCGACAATGGCAACGTGCTTTCACTCTACAAGACTCTCGACACGCCCGATGCCTTTGTGCTGACCTCGAAGGAGAGTGGCGAACGCAAGCGCGTGGCCTATACGGGAGTGGTATCTACTCGCCCAAGCGAGGTTGTGGGAGGACGTGTGTGGTGGACCGAGTATCGCCGAAGTCTGCTCTTTGCAGAGCGTGTAAATTCATCGCTCTGCTATATGGATGTCGAGAAAGGTCGTACGCGAACTATTCACTTTGTGAATAAAGCCCTCTATCCTACGCCTATAAGCGAGAACGAATTGGCGTGGGTGGAGTATCTTCCATATGGTCAATACAACATCGTGCGCGGCAACCCTATGCCACGCCAAAAGGCCGAGTATCTGCGCGTAGAAGTTCCTTCCGACATTGAGATTCACGGCTTAGCATACGACAACTACACTCGTGCATTGTACTTTATCGCCACCGACGACAGCGGTATGTGGCTTGGTCGTGTTGGCAAGAATCGCGAGATAGAACACGTAACCAAAGGTGCATACATCACCATCAGCGACCTTCGTGCGAAGGATGGTGTACTCTACTTCGGCTCGATTCAGTCGGGCAAGGACGAGGTGCATTGCTACGACCTACGCACCAATACCGAACAGCGTATCTCGGCATCGACCTATGGTTCGTTCTCGCCTATGCCAGGCAACGACGATGCAGTTGTGATGACCACCTACGACCGCTATGGCTATCACCTTGCCGAGCAGAAGCTCGTGCGCGACACCCTACCAAAGGTAGAGTATGCAAAGTTGCCTATCAACCTTGTAAATCCTGAGCGCAAAAGGTGGAACGTTGTGAATCTCGATACGGTTAAGTTTGCGGGTGTCGACTCGATGCTACAAGCAGCAAACGGCAAGCGCAAGGCAAAGCCTCTGCGCGATAGACGCTATCCAGGCCCAGCACACCTCTTCAACATCCACTCGTGGGCTCCGGTGTCGTACGACCCATTCGCACTTGCCGAAGAGGGACGTTTAGACTTCAACCTTGGTGCTACAATTATGTCGCAGAACATACTCTCCACAGCGGATGGCTTCCTAACCTGGGGCTGGAATGCAAAGGAGGGACATATCTTCAAGGGGGCGTTCCGCTACTATGGCTTGGGTGTAAATCTCAGCGTAAATGCCACTTATGGCGGTACGCAGCAGCTCTACTCGGCATACACCTACCTCTATAACCCTCTTACGGAGAAACACGAGCCTGTGCTTCCAGGAGGCAAGGAGGAGTATGTACGCAACCCTATTACAGGCAAGGACGAGCTGGTACTGAACGAGATGTCGGAGTTGGGCAAGTACTACAATGTTGGCGTTATGGCATCGTTGCCACTCTACTTTCAAGCGGGCTATCACACTCGCTATGTGCAGGTATCTACAGGCTACAACTACTCGAATGGCTTGGTGGCAAAGGTCGACAAGCTATCCGTAGCGATTGGCCAAGGTACCGTGAACAACATTGTTAAAATAGGCTACAAGGAGGGTGTTCACCTCTTGCAGTTTGGTGCAGGATTCCAGGACCAGGTGCGAATGGCGCACAAAGATTTCTTGCCTCGTTGGGGTCAGGTCTTCTCGATGAACTACGCCCTAAATCCTGCCGACAACAACTTCAGCCACCTGATTTCGGTATATGCTAAGGGCTATTTCCCTGGCGTGGCAAAACACCACTCGTTGTCGTTGGCGGCAGTATACCAGACCTCGCTCGGCGGTTTCGAGCGCGAGGATGCACTCTCCAATTTGGCATTCCACTCGGGACGCCTTGTGCCAAGAGGCTTCTACACCTCAGAGATTGCCAACCGCGACTATGTGGCAACTTCGTTGAACTATGCCCTGCCTGTATGGTATCCCGATTGGGGAGGCTCGATAATATTCTTCAAGCGAGTGCGCCTAAACCTCGGTTTCGACTTCGCTTCGTTCGACAACAAGTATCCGACACTAACCTCTGAGGGAACCATCATAACCAAGACCGAGCGCAAGCATCTCTACTCGTATGGTGGCGATATTTCGCTCGATTTCAACCTATTTGCTATGCCTGAAGCGGGTACAACATCGTTGACCCTCTCGATATATCAACCACACGGAAAACAGAAACCTTTTGTAACAGTAGGATTTGGATTACCATTCTAACAACCAACAGACTATGGAGAACAAAACAACCAATAAAAAGAGCACTACCACCAATGGTGGAGATGCCGCTAAGAAAGCAAAGAGAAGAAAGATTATCATCATTCTCTTGTGGGTCTTCTCGATGACCCCAATTGTAGCGTTGGTACTTATGCTGACCCTAACCGCATTCGGTGTCTTTGGACGTATGCCTTCATTCGAGGAGTTGGAGAATCCGAAGAGCAACCTCGCAACCGAGATCTACGACGAAAACGGAGAGTTGATCGGCAACTTCTTCGTGCAGAATCGCTCCTATGTGCAGTATGAGGAGCTCTTCCCCGAGGATTCGTCTCAGCTGCTCAATATCGACGGACACGTTGTGCCGCCTTTGGCTGCAGCACTCATCGCCACCGAGGATGCTCGCTACTACTCGCACTCGGGTATCGACTACATCTCGTTGGCGCGTGTAGCGGTCAAGACCATTGCATTGCAACACTCGTCGCAGGGTGGTGGTAGTACCATCACTCAGCAGTTGGCCAAGAACCTCTTCCCTCGTGATGTGGCTCAGAATAGCGGCAAATTAGCCCGTATGTCGAAGCTTATTACATCGAAGTTCAAGGAGTGGATTACCGCTATGAAACTCGAGTATAACTACACCAAGGAGGAGATTATTGCTATGTACCTCAACACCGTGGAGTATGGCTCTAATACCTATGGTATTAAGTCGGCTGCAGCAACCTTCTTTGGTAAGGCTCCAAACGAGTTGAACATTCAGGAGGCGGCAGTTTTGGTGGGTGTGGTAAATGCCCCTACCCGCTACTCGCCAGTGCGTAACCCCGAGAATGCCATTGCTCGCCGCAACACCGTGCTTCAGCGTATTCACGCCGCAGGCGGTATAACCAAGGCGCAGTGCGACTCGCTCTCAGCTCTGCCTATTAAGCTCAACTACCAGCCTATATCACACAACACAGGTGAGGCAACATACTTCCGCGAGATGCTGCGTTTGACTATGAATGCCGAGCGTCCGAATCGTAGCAACTTCAACAACGATTGGGACTACGAACGCGCATGCAAGGAGTACGACGAGAACCCATTGGTGGGTTGGTGTCACAAAAACTTCAAGGCCGATGGTACAAGCTACGACCTCTATCGCGATGGTCTGAAGATCTACACCACCATCAACGCCTCGATGCAGCACTATGCCGAGGAGGCTATGATGAAACAGATGGCTACCCGAGTTCAACCCGCTATGGATAAGCAGGTTAAGAGCTCGAAGGTACTCTTCAAAAATGCATCGAAGAGCCAGGTTAAAGCCATCATAAAGCGCGCGATGAAAGACTCGGACCGCTATCGCACAATGAAGGCTAACGGATATAGCGAGGAGGAGATTTTCAAGAGCTTCGACAAGAAGTGCGAGATGAAGATTTTCACCTACAAGGGCGAGCGCGATACGCTGCTCACACCTCGCGACTCGGTGCTCCACTACAAGCGTCTGATGCGTGCAAGCCTCGTGGCAATGGAGCCGCAGACTGGCCACGTAAAGGCCTATGTTGGTGGTCCGTCGTTCCACTATCTCAAGTACGATATGGCTAAGCAGGGTAAGCGTCAGGTGGGCTCGACTGTCAAGCCGTTTATCTACACCTTTGCTATCGACCACCTTGGCTATACCCCTTGCACTATGGTGCCAAACTTGCCTGTTACCATCGAGACTGGCACAGGTGTAGCGTGGTCGCCAAAGGAGGCAGGAAAGGCTGAATACGACGGTGTGTTGCACCCTCTGCGTTGGGGCTTGACACTCAGTCGCAACAACTACTCGGCGTGGATTATGAAGCAGGCTAAACAGCCTGAGGCTGTGGCCGACTTCATCCACAATATGGGTATCGAGAGCTATATCGACCCTGTTTACGCTATGTGCGTAGGCTCGTTCGAGTCGAATGTATACGAGATGGTGGGCGCATACTGCACCTTTGCAAACGAGGGCGTACACACCAAACCAATCTTCGTAACCCGTATCGAAGATCGCCACGGCAATGTTATCTCGACCTTCTCGTCCTCTTCGCAGGATGCTATCAGCAAGGAGTCGGCATACACTATGCTCACTATGATGCAGAACGTTATCAAGAACGGAACAGGTAGACGTATGCACTGGGAGTTTGGAATGACCGACGTGGAGATGGCCGGTAAGACGGGTACTACAAACAACAACTGCGATGCGTGGTTTATGTGCGTAACACCACGCCTTGTGACTGGCGCGTGGGTTGGAGGCGAAAACCAACACATCTCGCTCAACCGCCAGGGCGAGGGTTCGATTATGGCCTTGCCAATCGTTGGCGAGTTCCTTCGTTCGGTATACAAGGACCCTAATATCAACATAAACCGCACCGACCGCTTCACCCGTCCGCAAGGTTGGGTCGAGACCAGGTGCGAGGATAGCGCAGAGGACTCATCTACCGCCGCAACAACCACACAGGACGAGTTCTTCGATTAAAGATTGCGTCGACAAACTAAGCCTCCCTTAACAAAGGGAGGTTTGGAGGGATTTTAAAAATGGAATAATTTTCATAATTCCTCCATGACCCGAGAGGGTGATTTGAAACACGAACATAAAGAAAAAGTAATAACTTAAATACAAAAGAAAATTATGAAAGTTGCTATTGTAGGCGCAAGTGGCGCCGTAGGACAGGAGTTCCTCAAGATCTTGGACGAGCACAACTTCCCACTCGACGAGTTGGTGCTTTTTGGCTCGTCGCGCAGCGCAGGACAGACTCGCGTATTCCGCGGTAAGGAGATTGTAATCAAGGAGTTGCAGCACAATGACGACTTCAAAGATATAGACCTCGCATTGGTATCGGCAGGTGGCTCTATCTCGCGCGATTACGCCGAGACCATCACCAAATATGGTTGCTTGATGATTGACAACTCGAGCTGCTATCGTATGGATGCTGATGTGCCATTGGTAGTGCCTGAGGTTAATGCCGAGGATGCCTTGAATGCACCTCGTCGCATCATCGCCAACCCTAACTGCACCACCATCCAGATGGTTGTGGCTTTGAACGCCATCGAGAAGCTCTCGCACATCAAGCGTGTACACGTCTCGACCTACCAGTCGGCAAGTGGCGCAGGTGCACAGGCTATGGCCGAGTTGGAGGCACAGCACGCATCGCTCGCACAGGGCGAGGAGCCTAAGGTTGAGAAGTTCGCTTATCAGTTGGCTTTCAACGTGATACCTCACATCGACGTATTCACCGACAACGACTACACCAAGGAGGAGATGAAGATGCACAACGAGACTCGCAAGATTATGCACTCGGATGTTTCGGTATCGGCAACCTGTGTTCGCGTACCTGTTATGCGCGCTCACTCCGAGAGCATTTGGGTAGAGACCGAGCGCCCTATCTCGCCTGAGGAGGCTCGCAAGGCTTTTGCCGAGGCCGAGGGTGTTGTTGTGGTTGACAATCCATCGGAGAAGGAGTACCCTATGCCATTGTTTATTGCCGGCAAGGAGCCTGTATATGTAGGTCGTATCCGCAAGGATATCACCTCGGAGAATGGTCTCTCGTTCTGGTGCGTAGCCGACCAGATTAAGAAGGGTGCAGCCTTGAACGCCGTGCAGATTGCCGAGTGGTTGATTGCCAAGGGCGTATTGAAGTAAAATTGGGCGACTCGATAGCTAAAAGGCTTAATATTTGATAAAAAGGGGGCATATTATGCCCTCTTTTGTCGATTTTCTTTGGGAGTTTAAGAAATTCATTATAACTTTGCACGATTAAGTGCGTGTATGCGCGCGAGCGAGAGTAGATTTATGATTAGAATAACTTCAAAAATTGCCATCCTGCTGATGTGTTCGATACTTGCTATCGGCACCGCTTTGGCACAGTCGGCAACCAAGGAGAAGAGCGAAAACAAGAGGGAGAAGCTCACCATCCGCGAGAAGGTGGAGAGTGGCAAGAAGGTGGGTATCCACAAGATTCTTAAGAGTGCCGATCCCGAACTTATCTACTCGGAGGCTATGAAGTATTATGCTCGCGAGAAATGGAAGCAGGCTGCAGACCTCTTCGATGCAAGTCAGGCCTACTATGTGGGTAATGTGCAGGAGGACTCTATCGCATTCTTCTCGGCTCGTAGCAAGTTCAAGGATCGCAACTACGTAGATGCTACAACCCAGCTCGACGAGTTCCGTCGCAAGTTTGGTCGTAGCGTATTCTTGGAGGACTCGGAGGCTATGTTGGCAATGTGCTACTACTACCTCGCTCCCGATGCCACTCGCGACCAGAGCGTAACAAGCGAGGCAATTATCGCCTTCTCGGAGTTTATCGAGCGTTATCCAAACTCTAAGCGTGTGGAGGCTTTCCGCGAGTTGATTGTGGAGCTCACCGACCGCTTGAAGAAGAAGGCCTACCTCAACGCCTACACCTACTACAAGATTCAGCGATACAAGTCGGCAGTAGTGGCTTTGCGCAACGCCCTTAAGCTCTACCCCGAGACACCTTATCGCGAGGAGATTCTCTACCTGATTACAGTGTCGAACTTCCGCTTGGCACACAACTCGGTGGAGGATAAGCAAAACGAGCGTTACCTCAACCTGCTCGACTCGTACTACTCGTTCATCAACGAATTCCCCGAGTCGAAGCACCGCAAGGAGCTCGAGCGATACACTCGCGAGGCAAAAGATTTTTTAGATAAAAACAACATAGAAAAACAGTAATTGAGATGGAGATTAAGAAGAACATTCCGAACAACACCGTTACTCGTAAGCTCGTTGATTTCGACCACGAGACTGGCAATGTTTACAAGAGCATCAATGTTATCGCTCGCCGTGCAAATCAGATTGCAGCCGAGTTGAAGAGCGAGTTGAATCGCAAACTCTCTGACTTCTCGTCGCCTACCGACACTATGGAGGAGACCTTCGAGAACCGCGAGCAGATTGAGATTTCGCGCTACTACGAGCGTCTTCCAAAGCCAGTAATCATCGCTACTGAGGAGTACCTCGACGACGAGATCTACTTCCGCGACGGAAAGGAGTAAAAAGTATGTTGCAGGGTAAACATATTCTGCTCGGTATAACCGGAAGCATAGCGGCATACAAGGCTGCTATGCTTTGTCGTCTTTTGCGCGTTGCAGGTGCAGAGGTCAAGGTGGTGATGACCCCTACAGCCAAGGAGTTTATCACACCTGTAACTATGGCCACCCTATCGAAGAATCCTATCGCCGTGGAGTTCTACAACCCCGAGAATTGCGATTGGCATTCGCATATCTCGATGGGCGAGTGGGCCGACTGCTACCTTATAGCGCCAGCTACGGCCAACACCTTGGCAAAGATGGCCTACGGCATTGCCGACAACCTCTTGCTTACAACCTACCTCTCGGCTCGCTGTAAGACTGTTGTCGCTCCCGCTATGGATTGCGACATGTTCTGCCACGAGGCTACGCAGGAGAATCTTGCCAAGTTGCGCGAGCGTGGCGTGGTGATTCTCGAGTCGCCCGAGGGTGAATTGGCAAGTGGCTTGATGGGCAAGGGTCGTATGATGGAGCCCGAACAGATTGTCGAGGCGATAGACGCGCTTCTCTCGGTAAAGCAGACGCTGAAAGGCAAGCGTGTGATGGTTACCGCAGGTGCCACCATCGAGGCTATCGACCCTGTGCGCTACATCTCGAACCACTCGACAGGCAAAATGGGCTATGCCATAGCCGACGAGTTGGCCAAACGTGGAGCCGAGGTGGTCTTGGTAAGTGGCAAGACCGCACTGCCAGCGCCACAGGGTGTATGTCGTGTGGATGTCCTCTCGGCCGAGGATATGTATGAGGTTGCAGCCGAGTTGTTCGAGAGTGCCGACTGCGCCGTTATGTGTGCAGCGGTTGCCGACTACACACCTGTAGAGGTTAGCGAGACAAAGATCAAGAAGAACGACTCTTCGTTCTCGATCGAGCTTCGCAAGACTAAGGATATAGCTCTCGAGCTTGGTAAGGTGAAGGGCGCACGCAAAATTGTGGGCTTTGCACTCGAGACCGACAACGAGCAGGCAAATGCCAAGAAGAAGCTCAAGGAGAAGAATCTCGATATGATTGTCCTCAACTCGTTGCGTGACGAGGGTGCAGGCTTTGGCCACGACACCAACAAGGTTGCTTTTATCGACGCGATTGGTCGCGAAGATTTGCCACTCCTTCCGAAGAGCGAGGTTGCCAAGCATATCGTAGACCGCATAGAAATACTTTTAAACTAGACTAAAGCTGTGCTTAGAAGGCTTCTTGTAGAAAATTATGCGCTCATCGAGCACCTCGAAATCGAGTTCGACTCCTCACTCAACATCATTACGGGTGAGACGGGAGCCGGAAAGTCGATTTTGATGGGTGCTTTGGCGTTGTTGCTCGGAGCCAAGAACGACAGCACAGCAATAAAAGATAGCTCGCGAGCTTGTGTTGTGGAGGGTGAGTTCAACATTGCAGAGCTCGGTTTGGAGGAGGCATTCCGCGAGTTGGACATAGACTACGACCACGAAACAATCATCCGCCGCACCATATCGCCAAGTGGCAAGAGTCGTGCCTTCGTGAACGACCAGCCGGTACAGCTTGCCGATTTGAAGCAGCTCGGAGCATATCTCATCGATATCCATTCACAACACCAAAACCTTATCCTCTCGTCGCCACAGTTCCGCATCCACGCCATCGACACTATCGCAGGCAATGGAGCGTTGCTCGCCAAGTATCGCGACGCTTTCGAGGCTTTGCAGACCTCTCGTAGGGAGTTGGCCGCCTTGCAAGAGAGCGCCAAGCGCAATGCCGACGAGGAGGATTGGCTACGCCACCAAGCCGAAGAGCTTCGCGGAGCAAACCTTCGTGTAGGCGAAATCGAGGAGTTGGAGGCGGAGTTACGCACACTCGAGAATGCCGACAGCATCAGCGAGGCGTTGCAGCGCGTGACACAGTCGCTGGACGAGGAGGTTACTGGTGTGTTGACCACCCTACGCGAGAGCGAGAATGCGCTGCGTCGCGTGGCAGAGAACTATACCACAGCCACCGAACTGATGGAGCGTCTGCACTCTACCGCCGTGGAGTTGAAGGATATATCGGCTACAGCATCGGCCGACCTCGAGCGCATCGAGGCTAACCCCGAGCGCTTGGATGCGATAAATGCACGTCTTGACCTTATCTACTCGCTGCAGCGCAAGCATCGTTGCGAGGGTATCGAGGAGTTGATTGCTCTGCGCGACAAGTATACCGAACAGCTCTCGACCATTGAGCATAGCGACGAACTGCTTGCGGAGGCTAAGCAGCGCGTTGCCGAATGCGAGAACGCAACCGTGGCTCTCGCCATAGAGTTGCACGACTCGCGCTTGAAAGCCTCACCAGCTTTTGCCAAAGGTGTAGAGGAGATTCTCCACGCCGTAGCTATGGCAGATGCAACATTCAAGATTGCGGTAAATAGCTGCAATCCAACCATCACGGGTGCCGACACCGTAGAGTTCCTATTCTCGGCAAACGCGTCAGTCGAGCCTCGACCAATCGAAAAGATTGCCTCAGGAGGTGAGCTCTCGCGCGTGATGTTGGCTCTGAAGAGCATCCTTGCACGCCACCTCGCACTGCCTACCATCATCTTCGACGAGATTGACACAGGCATCTCGGGCCGTACGGCCAACGACGTGGGCGACATCATAGCGCGACTTGCCGAGTCTATGCAGGTTATCGACATCACCCACTCGCCACAGGTGGCATCGAAGGGTTCGCGCCACTTCTTGGTATACAAGGAGCAGAGCCGAAGCAACATTCGCCCACTCTCGACCGAGGAGCGCGTCGAGGAGATTGCCAAGATGCTCTCGGGTGACACAATCACCGAGGCAGCTTTGGCGCAGGCAAAACATCTGTTATCGCTCTAAATACACCAAAATCATAATGAGGAGATTGGCCCAAATAGCACTCTTTGTTGTAGCTACACTCTTTCTTTCGTGTGGTGGCAATGCTGAAGTGCGCGATACCGAGCCAATCTATACACCTCGCTATGCCAAAGGTTTTTCGATTGAACGCGACAAGGCGAGTGGCGAAAAACTTCTCTCGATAAAGAATCCGTGGCAGGGTGCCGAAGACAAACAGTTCTACTTCGTACTCGACACCATAAATCCACCAAAACGTATTGTTGCAATGTCGTCGAGTCACGCCGCAATGCTCGATGTTGTAGGTTGTGCCGATCGCATTGTCGGATTGTCGGGTTGTCAGTTTGTATACAATGCCGAACTACGCAAGAACATCGACAACGGCAAAATCGGAGAGGTGGGTTACGATGCAGCCTTCAACTTCGAGAGGGTCTGCGCACTCAGACCCGACATCGTACTGCTCTATGGTGTAGCGGGCGAGACAAAGTCAATAACCAACAAGCTCAACGAACTGCGCATACCTTATATTTATATAGGGGAGTATCTCGAGGAGTCGCCACTCGGAAAGGCCGAGTGGACAATAGCTCTCGCCTCACTTTGTGGCGTAGAGGCTCGAGGTATGGAGTTTTTTGCGGGCGTAGAGGAGCGATACAACGCCCTGCAAAGTCAGCAACACGGCTCGGCCTACAAGCCACGCGTAATGCTCAACCTACCCTACCGCGACACTTGGTTTATGCCACCAAAGGATAGCTATATGGTGCGACTTATCGAAGATGCTGGTGGCGAATATGTCTTAGCCGACAGCGGACAGCAGAGAGCAGAAAACACGGCAAGCGCCTCGCAACCAATCAGTTTGGAGAAGGCTTTAGTCTTGGCATCGAAGGCCGATTTCTGGCTCAACCTCGGACAGACCGCTTCGCTCGAGGAGTTGCGAGCCGTGGCACCGCGCTTTGCAAAGGTAGATGCCGTGCGACTCGGACGCATCTACAACAACACCAAGCGAACTAACAAGAGCCGAGGAAGCGACTTCTGGGAGTCGGGAGCTGTGCGCCCCGATGTTATCCTCGAAGACCTTATAAAGATTCTACACCACAAGGCTCAGACCGAAGAGCTTTACTACTATAAACAACTAGAATAATGAGAAGGGGCACAACCATACTTTTCGTGCTACTTGTGGCACTCTGCATCGCGCTCTTTGTGGTGGATGTGGCGGTTGGCGACGAGACCATATCTCTGTCGGAGATTATGGCAACACTCTGTGGAGGTGGCTCTGAGATGTCTCAGAAGATCATTCTCAACATCCGACTCGTACGCGCCATAGTGGCTGTTTTCGCTGGTATGGCACTCGCAATAAGCGGCCTACAGATGCAAGTACTCTTCCGCAACCCACTGGCAGGCCCCTATGTATTGGGAGTCTCGGCAGGTGCGAGCTTTGGTGTAGCGTTGTTTCTGTTGGGTGCGCCAATTCTCGGCATCACACTCTCGCCAACATTGCAGAGCCTGGGTACTGCCGGAGCTGCTTGGATAGGCTCGGCGGTAGTTTTGTTGCTCGTTGTGGCACTATCGCGACGCATCAAAGATATTATGGTAATGCTCATCCTCGGCATTATGCTCTCGTCGGGCGTGGGTGCGCTGGTCGAGATTATGCAATACTTCGGTAGCGAGACCGCCGTAAAGTCGTATGTTGTGTGGACAATGGGCTCGCTCGGCGACGTTACTTGGGACCAGATTATGATCATTGCCCCGGTGATGCTACTCGGTTTGATTATGGCCGTAGCGACAATCAAGCCGCTGAATATGCTCCTTGCAGGTGAGCGCTACGCCGCCTCGATGGGCCTCAACATATCGCGTTCGCGCAACCTGATACTCATCTCGACAACCCTTTTGGCGGGTACGGTAACGGCATTTTGTGGCCCAATAGGCTTTGTAGGCATCGCCGTACCGCACATTGCACGAATGTTGTTCCGTTCGGCAGACCACCGAGTGTTGCTGCCTGCAACAATACTTCTTGGCGTGGTTATGATGCTCGTAGGTGACATCATTGCCAAATATTTCACCCTGCCTATCAACACCATAACAGCCTTGATGGGCATACCGATTGTAATATATATTGTAACACGACGCCGATGATACGCCTCGAAAAAATATCGCTCTCGTACGGCTCGCGCACCATCTTGCACGAGGCGTCGCTACATCTGCACGCAGGAGAGCTCTGCGCCCTTGTTGGACGAAATGGTGCCGGCAAGAGTACGCTATTGCGGGCTTTGACCTCGCGTGGGGATATTTGCATTGGTGGGACACCTATCAGCGAGTTCTCCCCCGAGAAGTTGGCTCAAACCGTGGCGATTGTAACCACCGAACGTATCCGCATCGAGAACCTCACGGTCGAGGAGTTGGTGGCTATGGGACGTGCGCCCTACACCAATTGGATGGGACGCCTTCAAGATATAGACCGCGAAATTGTAGGCAAGGCTATCGAGGCTGTCGGTATGAGTGACTTCGCAAAGCGCGACACCTCATCGCTCTCGGACGGAGAGCTGCAACGTGTGATGATTGCCCGCGCCATAGCACAGCAGACGCCAATCATTCTGCTCGACGAGCCGACCGCCTTTCTCGACATCCCGACGCGCTTCGAGGTTTGTCGTCTGCTTGCCGAATTGGCACACAAGGAGCAGAAGTGCATACTCTTCTCGACACACGATTTGGACTCGGCACTCCCAGTTTGCGACTCGTTTGCCATTATCGAAGGTGACCAGCTCCGCAAGCTTGCAACCTCGGAGGCAGAGGCCGAAATAGATAGAATTTTCAAGAAATAACCCTCGACAAAATAATTGATATGAAGCGTTTTCTAACTCTTGTTATAGCTGCTATTGCATTGACTCTCTCGGCAAATGCGTCTGAGCCTTTTTTGAGCTTCAACCTCTACGATGAGG
>JAZLDJ010000105.1:0-4525 GCA_045614685.1 Alistipes sp.
GCTCTCGAAGGTGCCGACAGTGTAGTTCTGCGTTGCAGGGAATGTTACGGGGTAGAGTCCCGAAGTTGCTGCCACAACGCCCTCTGCAGGTGCAGGGTAGACGATGTGGAATGGTCGCTCGATGTCGCCATCAAGCGAGAATACTGCAGACGACTTTCCATCGTACTCTGCAGTAAGAGGAGTCGATGCTACGCCATTGATAGCGATTTTGTCGCCCTCGCTCCAATAGAGAGGGTAGACCTCGCCAGCCTTTTCGCCGAGCTGCGTACGCGACTCCTCGAGCGAAAGGGTTATTTGAGTCAGACCTTCGTTGCCGAAATCGACACCGAGGTCCTGTGTTGCATCGGTGGTACACGAAAAGGCTACCAACGCAACAATCGCCAAAATGATTTTAGAAATCTGTTTCATTGCATTACTTATGTATAGATTAGTAAATTAGTTCGTCTTGTTCGGTGCCAAAGCCCGGCAGTCCGACGCTATCTCCGTAGCCCCTCTCGGCTACGACGATGTGAATGTCAATCTCTGGTTTCAAATAATTTTTCATAATCGTTCAGCTTCAAGGGTTATTACTCGAATGTTGGTTTCTCGGCAAGGAAGGTGCAACCGTCGTAGTTCTCTACACCTGTCCAGTCGGTATTACCTCCATAGATGAATCGGTGGAAGTTGTTTGCGGTGAGCTTTAATGGCTCGATGCTCTGATCCTCCTCGTCGAACTCGAAGGCGGTACCACCAACCTTGCAGTTCGATACATAGATTGAAGATGTGCGTGGAGTTCCGAGAATCATACCTATATTCATATTGTCATGGAGAGTTGTCGAGATTGTGCAGTGACACTCGGCATTCTGGAACGGTTTTGCAGCATCGCCCACAATACCACCTACATAGACTCCAGTTTTAACGCTACCATTGCACTCGATGTTGCCAACGTTAGTGATTGTGCCTGTCCAGTAGCTCTCTTTCATCTCCTGGTCCATATCGCCGGCAATACCGCCGATGTAGGCGCCACCCTTCTCGACATTTCCATTGAAGATGAGGTTACCTCTATTGACATAGCCATCAGCTCTGATGCCATAGCTGACGGTAGTCTCTGTACGGCTCTGACCAACCATTCCACCCATAAAGAGGCAGTAAGTAGGGTTGTATGCCGTTGCGTCTGTAACTGCTTCTGTTGCACAAGTTCCATTGAAGGTGAGGTTTCCGCTATTGTAGCAACCATTGGTGAATTTCATAGGCTGACCCGAACCGCTCTTGGTGTTGGTACGCAATCCAATCATACCACCCATATAAACCGAATAGGTAAATTTAGCATTCTCGGTTACGGTGAGGTTACCCTTGTTGACTATGTTGTTCTGTCCGTAATCCCACGCACCGTGAGTGTAGATACCTCCGATATAGCAGGTTGTTCCGCTTGCAGATACCGTGATGTTACCCTCGTTGAGAACGTTTGTTCGGTTGTATCCATTGGTCAGTGCAACGATTCCGCTCACACATACTGCCCCTGGATAAGAGCCACTCACGCTGATATCACCCTTGTTGGTGAGGTTGAGTGTACCATCCTGAATCTTTGCCGCTACGCCTCCCACGCGAATTCGTGTATTTGTAGATGTAGCATCAACAGTAATATCTCCGGTCTCGCTGTTGATGAGTGTATCGTGGTTGTTTGCGCCCTGCAACACCGCTACAACACCACCAATATTAAGGTTGTTATCTCCGTCCGAAGCCTCGTAGGTACCCTTCACTGTGATTGCTCCGTTGTTGGTGAGGTTGGTGAGAACAAGCTCATCGGAGAGATCGGCCGAACCAATCAGACCGCCAATTCGGGTAATACCACTAACTGTGACACTCTCGTTTACGGTGATTTTTCCGTTGTTAGTGAAGTTTGTGAAGGTATCCTTCATCTTATCATCTGTTCCTGGTGACGCCATCAATGCAACATTTCCGCCTACAGTGAGCAGACCTGTGACATTGCCATTTACGGTGATATCGCCCGAGTTGACGCAGTTGTCAATGGTGTGGCTATAAGCAGATTTATCAGCGATACAACCACTCACTCGCACGCTACCATTAATTGTGCCATTAATAGTGATATCTCCCTTCTCGGTGTTGACCAAATTGCTTAAGTTGCCACTTGTTCCCTTTGCAAAGTAGGCAACCAAACCACCCACTTGGGTAAATACGGTCGATGCAGTTTTACCAAATGTGATAGGTGCATTGTTTGTTACATTCGAGAAATAGGACTTGACATAACCCGTGAAACCGCCAATACGCAAACTACCCTTCACCATTGTTCCGTTGAAGTTGATAGCACCATTGTTGGTCATATTTGTCAAATCTGTCTTGTTACGCTCGGTGATAGCAATGATACCGCCGATGTAGAGATAGTTGCCCAATGTAAACTTAGCGCTCTCCTCGATGGTAATAGTACCGTGGTTAGTACTTTCGTAAGGGCAGATGTTTTGGTTGAAACCATCAGCTGCGACACCGCCAATAAATATGCGATAACCATCGTAGCTACCTCCGAATGAGATGTTACCATAGTTCTCCAAGTGGTGAGGGTTGTAGTTGGAGTAGCATACAACACCAGCAATAGCAGGCGACTGCTCGCTCGTCTTGCTAGCATCGATGGTCGTTTGATTGTGTGTGAGATTTGCGTTGAAGGTGATGTCGCCTCGGTTGACGAAGTATGTGCAAGCACCCTGAGTCATATATGCTGCACCACCTGCAATGTTGACTGCAAGCTCGGTGTTGGTGGTCATATTGACGATGTTACCCTCGATGAGGATATCACCATTAGCCTTATTCTCACACTTAGTTACAGGGTGACGAGGGAATCCGCTGATACCACCCACGCGATAGTAATATGCCTTGCTCGATGGAGCTACAGCATTCTCGCGTGTAGAGGCAAGAACCTTGATGCTGGCATCGTTGGTACAATTCTCCATATAGCCCTCTGCTCCGCTCTTGTTGTCGTATGAACAGCCTATAACGCCGCCAACTACCACCGCCATAATTCTTGCGGTTGATTTGAACTCGATAGCACCGAGATTGTCGCACAAAGTGGTCTTGGTGTTGTTGGTGTAACCTGCAATACCACCCACAGATGGCGAATTTAAGTCGCCATCCAATGTGATGGTTCCGCTTGTCTCATTCTTGCAAGAGGTGATAGCTCCATTTGAGATACGACCTGTAATACCTCCAATATACTCACCGTTACCGGCACCAGTGCTACCATATGTGATAGCATTTACCGAAATAGGTCCATAGTTTACACACTCTGTTATGTTGGTTCCGTTATTCTCTGTTCCGAAAGCAACAATACCACCAAGGGAAGGACGATGGCAACGGTTGGTTGCATTGTCTGTATAGACTATTGCGCCATAGTTCTTGCAGTTGCTGAAGTGACACTTAGCACCAGCGCTATCGCTATCACCGTTTACATAACCTGCGATACCACCAATTGCCGGCGCGAAAATAGAAGAGCTGTCGGTGGTCGAGATTTGTGTTACGGTGATGTTTGCGCGGTTTACGCAATTCGAAACCGGCACACCGAAGATGTATCCCGCAAGACCCGAGCACGATATTACATCGTAGATCGAGGAGTAGGACGCTGCTGGTGAAAAGTCAGGGTTGTTGATTGTAATCGAGCCCGAAACCTCGCAGTTGCTGATGGTGTTGGAGTTCTGCTCGTTGTTTTTAAGGTCGCAAACGATTGCTCCAAAGTGCAAAAGTCCGTTCGATGTCATATTAACATCGGTCAACTTCACATTCTTGATAGTAGCAGTTGTTGTGAGGAAGAGAGGAGCCTTCAGACCCTTGATTTCGAAGCCCTTGTCGCTACCGCCATCGAAGGTGATTGCAGGGAAGCGGTCGATACCGTGCCAATCCTCCACATTCGACATATCGAGCGATGCCGCTACGCGAACCGAAGTCACCGAGCCGAGCAAACCAACCTCCGACATCTTCGCCAAGCGTACCAAGTCGGCCTCGTTCTCGATAACCAACTCACCGCTAATAGGAGATGCCGTAGCGTTAGGTATGAATGTAACCTCGCCAAACTCCTTCACAACGCCGGCCTTTACAGGGTGGTTGTCGCTGTTGAAGCGAACCACCATTGCGTTATTCTCAGCCTCGTTGGTGAAGAGGGTGATGGTGTATATGCCGTGCTCACCGGCAGGAACTGCCACATAGATTGGTGTAGCCTCAGCACCGAGAGCCAAGCCCTCGCCAAACGACATTGTGATGGTGTTCGATGCATCCTCGTGAGCGGTCAAAGCACCACTCTCGCAGTTTACGTCGAAGTTACCTGCGATAGCACCTGTCTCGGCAACCACAGTCATCGAGGTCAAGGTCTTGTCACCCTTGACTGCCAGGCGAAGAATACCTGTGAGGTGGTGAATCTCCACTGCAGGGAGCACCTCCTCACCCTCGGCTGCAGCGGCTGCATAGCCATACATCGGAGCTGCGCCGCTCTCGAAGGTGCCGACAGTGTAGTTCTGCGTTGCAGGGAATGTTACGGGGTAGAGTC
>JAZLDJ010000106.1:0-2519 GCA_045614685.1 Alistipes sp.
TAACCAAGGCTCAGGACCATCCGAATGCTTGTAAGGATGCGAAGGGTCGCCTTCGTGTAGCGGCAGGTATCGGCATTACGCCTGATGCAATGGACCGCGTGGCTGCACTCGTACACGAGAGCGTCGACGCAGTGGTGCTCGACTCGGCACACGGCCATACCAAGGGCGTTGTAGGCTTGTTGAAGAAGATTAAGGAGGTATATCCAACCCTCGACGTTGTGGTGGGTAACATCGCTACAGCCGAGGCTGCACGCTACCTTATCGAGAATGGTGCTGACGGCATCAAGGTTGGTATCGGCCCAGGCTCAATCTGTACTACACGTATCATTGCAGGTGTAGGCGTACCACAGCTCACCGCCATCTTCGACTGCGCGAAGGAGGCACAGGGTAGTGGCGTAGGCGTTATTGCCGACGGCGGTTTGCGCTACTCGGGCGACATCGTGAAGGCGTTGTCGGCAGGTGGCACTTGCGTGATGTGCGGCTCGATGTTTGCAGGTACCGAGGAGTCTCCAGGCGAGACCATCATCTACAATGGTCGTAAGTTCAAGACCTACCGCGGTATGGGCTCGATTGACGCTATGAAGGCAGGTTCGAAGGACCGCTACTTCCAGGATGGCGAGGCTAACGCAATGAAGCTCGTTCCGGAGGGTATCGTAGGTCGTGTACCATTCAAGGGCTCGTTGGCAGAGACTGTATATCAGCTCGTTGGCGGTATCCGTGCAGGTATGGGCTACTGCGGTGCTCGCTCGATTGAGGAGTTGCAGAAGGCACGCTTTGTGCGCATCACCTCGGCAGCCGTAGTGGAGAACCATCCACACGACATCACCATCACACGTGAGACTCCGAACTATTCGCGAGGCGAATAAATGCAGAATTAAAAATTAAGAAATAAAATTATTATTCCATTCATTCAAAATCGGAGGTGATTAGCCTATTTTTGTGCGTTGCGCAGTGGCGGAAAGCACAGCATAGTAGACCTATGTGAGCATTTACGACGCAAGCAAGGTGCAAAAAGAGGCAATCAGAACGATTTTCTAACACAAAGAGATTAGAGTTATGAAACAAGATATGATTGTTATCTTGGACTTGGGAAGTCACGAGAACACAGTGGTTGCACGAGCAATCCGCGCCTTGGGCGTATATAGCGAGATCTATCCGCACGACATCACTGCAAAGGAGTTGCAGGCATTGCCAAATGTTAAGGGTGTAATCATCAACGGTGGCCCTAACCACGTAATCGACGGCGTAGCAATCGACGTATTGCCGGAGATTTACGAGGCCGGTTTCCCTGTTATGGCAGCAGGTTGGGAGAACGCAAAGTGCGAGGTTAAGTTGGCACAGTTCACCGACGACTTGGAGGCTATTAAGGAGGCTGTAAAGGGCTTTGTATTCGACACTTGCAAGGCTGAGGCTAACTGGAATATGACCAACTTCGTGGCTGACCAGGTGGAGCTCATCCGTCAGCAGGTAGGTGACAAGAAGGTGTTACTTGCATTGTCGGGTGGAGTAGACTCGTCGGTAGTAGCAGCGTTGCTCTTGAAGGCTATCGGCAACAACCTCGTATGCGTACACGTAAACCACGGTTTGATGCGTAAGGGCGAGTCTGAGGATGTAGTTAAGATTTTCGGCGAGCAGTTGTGCGCTAACCTCGTATATGTTGACGCTACCGAGCGTTTCCTCACCAAGTTGGAGAACGTAGAGGACCCAGAGCAGAAGCGTAAGATTATCGGTGGCGAGTTCATCCGCGTATTCGAGGAGGAGGCACGCAAGTTGGAGGGTATCGACTTCCTCGGCCAGGGTACTATCTACCCAGACATCGTCGAGAGTGGTACCAAGACTGCCAAGATGGTTAAGTCGCACCACAACGTAGGTGGTCTTCCTGAGGACTTGCAGTTCGAGTTGGTTGAGCCATTGAAGCAGTTGTTCAAGGACGAGGTTCGCGCTTGTGGCGTTGAGCTCGGCTTGCCACACTATATGGTATACCGTCAGCCATTCCCAGGACCAGGTTTGGGAGTTCGTTGCCTCGGTGCTATCACCCGCGACCGCTTGGAGGCTGTTCGCGAGTCGGATGCTATCCTTCGCGAGGAGTTCGCAAAGGCAGGCTTGGATAAGACCGTTTGGCAGTACTTCACCGTAGTGCCTGACTTCAAGTCTGTAGGCGTACGCGACAATGCTCGTTCGTACGATTGGCCAGTAATCCTCCGCGCAGTGAACACCGTGGATGCGATGACTGCAACTATCGAGCATATCGACTGGGCAATCCTCGGCAAGATTACCGACCGCATCTTGAAGGAGGTACCAAACGTAAACCGCGTTTGCTACGACCTCTCACCAAAACCAAATGCAACCATCGAGTGGGAGTAGTCCCACCGAGAGATAACAATAAAAGCAGCCTTCGGGCTGCTTTTATTGTTTGGGGGAAGGGGTCAAGGCGCGATAACTTTTTTTTGGCGTTGCCAACAAGTTGGCTCTATAGCGGCGGGGGGAAAGCCTCCCTTTTGGCGGGGCCGGCTCTCGGC
>JAZLDJ010000107.1:0-5851 GCA_045614685.1 Alistipes sp.
TTGCCGCCACGATATTACGGGTGCGCCAATGTTGGAGCGTTACAAATTTACGGGACACGGCTCTTATCTGAATGTCTACGGAGGTCAAACATTTGCCGTTGCAACAATGATGAATCCAGAGTGGAACAGAGTACTTGCAGAGTTGCAGGATAGAGCATACCGTCTCGGAGCAAACTCGGTATTCTACGACCAGCTTGGCTTCGTAGAGCGCGAAAGTGCAAATTGGGATGCAAGTGGCGAGTTCCCTATACCAGACGTATTAGCAATCCAGAAGCGTATGGAGGTGCTTCGCATCTTACGTGAGCGCTACATCCACAAAGACCCTGAGTTTGCACTCGGCACGGAGAGTACGGTTGACGCATTGGCTCAGTATGTCGCATACACCCACGGTCACCCATCTAACAAGGATTCAAAGACTCGTTGGATGCGATTCTTCCGCTACACCTTCCCTGAATTTATCTTCTCGGAGCGCGGTCACCGCGACGATAGAGATGTGCAGTGGCACGTAAACTACACCATCCTCGATGGTCAGCGTATTGATATCGAGATATATCGTTGTCGTGATTTGATTGACAAATGCCCTATATATCAGGCATATCTCAACGAGGCAAACATCATCAAAGAGAAGTATGAAGATATGTTGCTCTGTGGCCGCTATATGGATACAAAGGGCATCGAGTTCTCGAACAAGAATATGGAGGCTCGTGCATACCTCAGCAAGGATGGCAAGAAGATGGCCGTAGTAGTTGCAAACCAATTGCGCGAGGCACAGACGCTCAAGAGCAGTCTCAGCGTTCCGGGCTTCCGCTATGTGGAGCACGCCACACTTGGCAACGCCTCTGTGGCGAAGAATGGCAAGCAAACTATTCTTA
This sequence comes from Alistipes sp., assembly GCA_045614685.1. Taxonomy (GTDB): domain Bacteria; phylum Bacteroidota; class Bacteroidia; order Bacteroidales; family Rikenellaceae; genus Alistipes. Next base: position 873 of record JAZLDJ010000107.1, read on the forward strand.
ATCAGTACGACTTGGCTGTTATTCTTTTCGAAAAGGAGTAATAGTATCACACCGTCGCACCAAGGAGACGAAATTGCAAATTCGTCTCCTTATTTTTTGATATTTCGAATATTTATTTATAACTTTGTCAAAGACAAAAGTGTAAATATCAAAAAAACAAACTAAATATTTATAACCTATGAAGAAATTTCTATCTCTAATGTTGGTTGTTGTGTCGCTGTTTGCCTACTCTTGCACAACTGACACAACCGACAATCTTGGCATCAATGTAGGTGACAAAGATTGCACCATCATCACCCTCTCGCTCGAGGAGTCGCGTACTCAGCTCGGCGAGAAGGCAGGCGACTTCTACCCTCTCTATTGGAGCGAGGGCGACCAAATTTCGGTAAACGGCGTGGCCTCGTCGGCACTCTCTGCACAACAAGGCGGCGCTACAAATGCCGAGTTTGCAATCGATGGTGTGGCTCAGAAGCCATACTGCATTGCATACCCTGCAGCACCCGCTGGTCAAGTGCTCTTTGCTGAGAAGCAGTCGCACACCAGCAACTCGACATTCGGCAATGGCGTAACCACAATGTATGCCTATGGCGATGAGTCGACAATAGAGTTGCACCACCTTACAGGCGTATTGAAGATTGGCGTGGTTGGTAGTGCAAAATTGGTTTTGGCGCAGATTTCGACCATTGACCGCAAGCCTATTGCAGGTGCTTTCGACTTCGATTTCGAGAATGGCGAGGCAACTGCAACATCGGCATCAAAGGATGTTATCGAATACTCGTTTGGCGAGGGTGTTCAGCTCTCAGCCGAGGCTACAAATCTGCATATTGCTGTGCCAGCAGGCGAGTATGACGAGCTTTACATCACTCTCTACGACGAGAATGGTGGCGTAATGTACGCAACCGTTAAGGCTGACGAGAGCAAACCTTTGAGTGCAGGAAATGTTCGCTTCTTCCCGAGGGCTATCACATATCAGCCTAATGCCAATGTATTCATTGTGAAGGACAAGAGTTCGCTGAAGGCTTTTGCCGAGCAGGCTGCAACTTTGAACAAGGATGTTCTCTTTGTTGCTGATGTCGATATGACCGGTGAGGCTTGGACTCCTATTGAGGGCTACGCCAAGACCGTTATAGGAAACGGCTACGCTATCAAGGGCTTGACTGCTCCGTTGTTTGGTACCACCAACGCATCGTTCAAGGGTTTGCACTTGCGCGATGTAAACATCAACGAGACTGTAACTCCGATTGTCGGTGCTTTAGCTCGTCGCGTTACCGCTGTTGAGGGCAACTTCCCGACTATCTCGAACTGCTCGGTTAGCGGTACTATCACCGTTGATGTCAAGGATTTCGCGCCTACAGTAGCCGAGGATCAGCGTGATAGTGGTGCCGCAGGCTTGTTTGGACAACTTGCAGGTGCAACAATCAGCGATTGCGTAAATGAGGCAACTCTCGACATCAAGCAGATGTTTGCCGAGAGCACTGCCGTTGTTGTTATTGCTAATGTTGGAGGTATTGTAGGATATCTACACAACGCTGTAGGTGCCGATGAGACTACAAAAATTGGATCTTCAACTATCGAGAACTGCGTAAACAGGGGCAAGGTGACCTACACCAATGCCACTACTGCGGTTCAGATTTCACCTCGTATCGGTGGTTTGGTTGGTAATGCACAGCAGGGGATAATGGCGACTGGACTTATCAACTACGCTGATATCTCCATAAAAGGCCCATTCGGTTCGACACATACCAACAATTTAGGAGGTGTGCTTGGTTTTGCCAACACAGCAATTACGCTCAACGACTCGAAGAACTATGGTACCATATCTTGTTCAGGAGGAGATTTCGGATCGTTGAATATCGCAGGTGTAGCGGGTATGTTCGGTGATTCTGCAGGAACACAGTTACACAACTACGGAGCTATTATCGTAGCCGAGGATGTCAAAGCTTATCAGTTAATTGCTGGTGGTACCATAGGTCGCCATACCGGAGTTACCAATATTGAGTTCTCGATATTGTCGCACTGTAGCAACAATGCTCCTGTTACAGTCCTTGGTGGAATGAAGCAGGATGAGACAACCGCAAAGAAGGGATTCTTCCATGTTGGAGGAGCGGTTGCTTGGAGTCAGAACAACGACCACGACATCGTCAATAACGCCGAGGGTGTGGTGACAGTTAAGTCCACATTGATTAACGCCGAGAGCAATGTCTTCAACCTCTCGATTGGTGGCGGTATCGGATACCAGACTCAGAATGGCTCAATAGACATCACTAACCACGCACCTGTAAACATCGAGTGTACGGTTAATACTCTCGACACATATACAGATTACGATTCAGTTCGCCTTTACATCGGCGGAGCTGTCGGCTATACCAATTCGAACGGTGACTTGATGAGCGGACTCTCAAACACAGGAGATCTAACCGTCTTTGCAAACACCGTAGGTAATCTCCGTGTGGGAGGTGCATATGGTCAGAATGCAGGTGGAGCTATCGACGGAGCTGAGAATAGCGGTAATATAACCATTAAGGAGGGTACCACCACTGGTGCAGTACTTATGGTTGGTGGTGTGTGCGCTTGCTACGCAAACGGCTCCGGTAAGAACTTTACCAACTCTGGAGATATCACCATTGAGAAAGACCTGACGGTAGGTAAGATGTGCCACCTCGGAGGTTGTGTGGCTTGGACAAATAAGACACTCACCACACTCCGCAATAGCGGCAACATCACTATCCTTGGTGGTAGTTCAGGTAAATCAGCAAACGCAACTGCCAACGACCAGCGAATTACCAATGTCGGAGGTAATGTTGGTACGCTTGATGTGAAGCTCACAATGAGCGATATGGAGAACTCGGGAGATATCACTATCAGCAACTACGAAGCGAAGTACACCTTCTCGGTGGCAGGTAACATCGGACGCTACAATATCGATGCAGGAGGTACAGGTACCAACCTTAAGAATAGTGGAACTATCACCCTTGACGAGACTACCAAGACTGGAGGAGGTCTGTATGTAGGTGGTTGCGTAGCTATTCACCAAGGAAATAGTGGAGGTCTTACAGACTGCGAGAACGACGCTCCTATAACCGTCAAGACAGCAGTTCCAAGTGGCAATGTATACATAGGTGGCGTTGTTGGATATGTTGATGGTGGCACAGACAAAACCCTCACCAACACCAAGAATGGCAAGATGTTGATTGCTCTGACATCGACCGGTTCGGGCAAAACATACGCTATCGGTGGTGTCGCAGGCCGTATGGTAGACCATAGCAACCCTCTCGAAAACCAAGGTGACATCACTATCAAGGGCACAGTAAATGGCAGTGCATTTATTGCAGGTATCATTGGCTATCCAAACAACTACAACCGTGTGAATATCACAAACAGTTGCGACATCACCATCGATGGTACCTTCGAAGGCACTTGCAACATCGGAGGAATCAATGCAGGAGGCTCATACTCGGGCGTCTATGGTAACACCCACAGCAGTGGTAACATCTTAGTCACCAAGAACGCCCAATTCAAAGGCGCGACAGTGATTGGAGGTATATTCGGAAAGAACAGCGCTACAGGACTTGTATTCAACGACTGCTCGAGCAGCACCAATATTGTGTTCGAGGGAACAAGCGGCGTAGGTGGCAAAGAAGATGCTACATTGTACATCGGAGGTATCTTGGGCGAGGCTATTGCAATCAAGTCGGTACAACACGGTCTTACTTGCAGCGGAAATATCACCTATAGTGGTACTCACAACAGCACCGCACCAGTGAATATCGGCGGTATTGCAGGTAACAACAGTGCGCCTCTGCAAGGCACCGACTTCCCACTCTACCTTGCGGGAACCGCTACAAAGCCGGAAGGCACGCCTACAGCTACGGGTGTTATCTATCACGACTGCAAGGTTTCGTACTTGGGCGATATCAACTTCACCGGTACATCCACAGCTCCTGTTTATATTGGTGGTTGGGCTGGCTATAGCACCACTTCGGTGCAGAACGGACAAATGTTCGCCAACATGCAGACTGGCAACCTTCAGAACGTAGGTATGGTACTCGGTTCGGCTCGCGTAAACGGCTCAGTTGTAGCTAACAATTGCGCAGTTGGTGGTGCAACTGTAGTGTACGACACCGAGGATGAGGAGTATAAATTCGAAGGACTCAAGAGCTCGAGCTTCTATAATTATATATATGGTAGCGGCAAATCTACCGATTGGACAGGCACAACCGATCACGACGGATGTACATTCCTCTCGGCAAAACCAACAATCGAATAACCTCACAAAAAAGTTACGATTATGAGAAATTACATTAAACCTAGATTTGATATTTTCGAGGTCGTAGCCGAAAAGGGTTACGGAGATAGCGTTGGTTTGCCAAGTTTCGGCACCGAACAAGACGAACTTACATACTAGAGAATTTGGGGCTCGGAATTCGGGCCCCAAATTCTTTTATTCGGTAACGATTAGCTTTTTTGAGCAACATTGTAACAATGTTCAAAAAAAATTTGTATCTTTGGGCGAAAATATTGCACAAATAATTTTTAACTCAAATAATTAAAAACACTATGAAAGAAGCTATTGCAATTCTTACAGGTGGCGGTCCTGCTCCAGGTATGAATACCGTAGTAGGTAGCGTTGCCAAGACTTTCCTTGCAAAGGGTTATCGCGTAATCGGTTTGCACCACGGTTATTCGGGTTTGTTCAACGCAAATCCACGTTATGAGGACCTCGATTTCTTCAAGGCAGACTTCATCTTCAACCAGGGTGGTTCGTACCTCACTATGAGCCGTTTCAAGCCAACCGACGCTAACTTCGAGAACGACTTCAACCTCTCGTTCTTCACCGATAACAACATTAAGTTGCTCGTAACTGTTGGTGGCGACGATACCGCTTCGACTGCAAACCGCATCGCTAAGTTCTTGGAGGCTAAGCAGTACCCTATCGCTAACATCCACGTTCCAAAGACTATCGACAACGACCTTCCACT
>JAZLDJ010000108.1:0-2170 GCA_045614685.1 Alistipes sp.
GTGCGCGACAGACACAACTGAGGACCTCGGCATCAAGTTGGATGGAGGTCAGACACAAGTTTCGTTGTCGTTGGATGGAACAAAAGTTCACATCGGCGATAAAGTAGGCCAGGAGTATCCTCTCTTCTGGAGCGAGGGCGATAAGATTGCCGTGAATGGCATCGCATCGCAGCCTCTCGCTGCCGAGGCTCACGGCCAGACAAGTGCAACATTCACAATCGATGGCACCGTAGAGTACCCTTACAACATCGTCTACCCTGCTCCTGCCGAGGGTGCAGTAGCGACAGAGGGTATGCAAGTTGTAACATTCCTTGCATCGCAGCCTTACACTGCAGGCACTTTCGCAGAGGGTGCAACTCCGTTGTATGCTCAGGTAGCAACTGCTGAGGAGGCTATCAACATGCAACACCTTGCAGGTGTGCTTCGCTTTGCCCCTATGGGCGAGGGCACTATCCTCACTTCGTTGGTAATCAAGGCTGAGAGTGGCAAACTTGCCGGAGACTTCGACATCAACTGCGCAGATGGCACACTCACAGCACAGGCCGACGCTACCGACACCGTGACCGTATCGTTCGGCGAGGGCTTGGCTCTTGGCGCAGAGGCTACTCCAATCTATGTAGCACTCCCTGCGGGTGAGTATGGCACATTGACCATAACACTCCACACCGCAACCGACAGTATGACATCGTCGTTCAATACTGCAAGCGCACCTATCAAGGCCGGCATCGTTCGCGAATTTAAGGAGTTCACCTACTCGGCAAATAATGTAACAACCGAGATATTCGAGATTTACGACGAGGCATCGTTGCGTCAGTTCGCAAGCATTGCACCTTCGTTCGCACCTTACAAGAGCGCGAAGTTGATGAACGACATCGACCTCACAGGCAAGGAGTGGATCACCATCGAGGGCTTTGGCGGTTACCTCTTCGATGGTAATGGCAAGAAGATTATCGGCTTGAGCGCACCTCTGTTTGGTACAACAAATGCCCACATCAAGGATTTGCACCTCGAGAATCTCGACCTCAACATCACCGACGATCGTCACATCGTGGGCGGTATCGCTTGCGTATTGCAATCTACAGCCGAGGCTACTGCAAAGCTCGAGGGTTGCTCGACATCGGGTAAGGTAACCTTCGCTACAACCTACGCTGCAGCGACAGAGAAGGATGCGGAGATGGCGGTTTCGCCAATGGTTGCACAGTCGTTTGGCGCACAGATCTCCAATTGCCAGAACAACGCAACCATCACAGTAACTGCTGCTTCGGCACCAAGCCAAAAGAATACTTATATATGTGTGGCAGGTATTGTCGGATATATGAACAAGGCTGATGATGCGACTGAAGAACCGCTCTTGACAAACTGCGTAAACAACGAGTCGGCAACCATCCTCTGGGAGGAGGCTACGGTATCGTCTACAAAGCACTCTCCGTACATTGCGGGTGTAGTAGGACGATACGTATGCGCCAATGGCATCAGCAACTGCACCAACCACGCAGATGTCACCGTCAAGTCGAATATAAATGTTGCGAATATTGGAGGTGTTTGCGGATATATCTATTCGGACGAGACATCGCACCTCTACAACTATGGCGACGTAACACTCGACGCCAAGACTGCCTACTCTTATTGGGGTGGCGTTATCGGCTCGTGCTACAACAATGTTATGAGCGTCACCAACTGCGAGAACTACGGTAAGGTGGAGTTTGGTGCAAACGCATCTTGCACACACCGTAACTACATCGGTGGTATTATCGGTACATCGCAAACATCGGGTGCTACATACACCCACTTGAAGAACTACGGAACCGTCGCTTCGTATGGTGACAACTCCGATTCGCGATTCTTCGTCGGTGGCGTAATAGGATATGCTTGGAAGGTGGGCGAGTTGAGCAACTGCGTCAATGGCGTAGCGGGCGACAGCACCAAGGGCAATCTCATCGTCACTGGTACGGTGGGACAATCGAACGAGGATTACTACACCAACATCGGCGGTGTGGTGGGTTACTTCTATCCAAGCGGAGGCACATACCTCTTGAAGAGTTGCACAAACTATGCTCCAATGACGCTCGGATTCAAAACTGCGGGTACCTACAACTACAACATTGGTGGCGTAGCAGGATACTCAAATGCAGGAGTAGTCGAAGAGTGCCACAACTACGGAGCAGTAGAT
>JAZLDJ010000109.1:0-4309 GCA_045614685.1 Alistipes sp.
TTCGACCACGGAATCTTCTGCTGGAAGCCGATACCGAGCTGATCGTAGAAGACAGCATTTGCACCGTTGCGGTGGGCACGATCGGCCATCTCGACCAACATATCGCGCCATACCTGATGACGGGTATCTGCCATAACGAAGGTCACAGCCTGATACTCGGCCAACCACGAGCCCAAGCCCGAGAAGCGATACTGGTCAGCAATCTCCGTACCCGAAGGGCCCTTATAGCTGATGCGCTTGCCCTCGCCACTCTTGTAGAACTCGCTCTCGGTGTCGATAAGCTGACCGTTGTAGTACATAATCAGCTTCTGACCGCTCTTCTTGAACTTTGCGATAGCCTTGCGCCAACCCTCGTCGCCACCTTGGGTATCGTCGGGAGTATAGGCAGGGTTGCCCCTATCCATACCCTCTTTCCACCATCCGAAGGCGAAGACCGCATCGGCACTGACGCTCTCGCCGGCCTTCTGCATACGACCATAGAGATCGGAGTATTTGAAAAGGTAGTTACCGTACTGATGCTTGAAGATTACGCGCTGCCACGACTTCATCTCACGAATCCACTGCGGAGCGGCGTGGTGATCCCACCAAGACTCACGCACCCACTTGCCATACTTGTCGGCAGCCTTGTGCCAAGTGCCGCTATATGGCGAGAGGATGTTGCTATCGTTCTGCCACTTCTCGCCGGCAAAGCACTGCGGATACTTGAACAAACCGAACTCCAACTCGGTGAAGTTTTTATCCTTGTCGGCATAGAGTCGCAGACCGTGCCAAGTATCCTGAATCAGAGCATCGTGGCTGCCCACATACAAGCCCTGATTTTCGCCCGCCAAGATGTAGCAGTTCATCGAAGCCGATGCTCCGTAGCGGCAGTCATACTGGCGGAAAATCTGCGCAGGGGTGCGATACGGAATCTTGTTACCCTTATCCATAATGGCCTTTCGCGGATTCTCGAGCAATCGACCGCCATTCTGCGACAATATCAGCTTGTGGTCGGCAGGGAGGGCCACATTGCGCACCAACGGATACTGCAACTCGCGCACTACGCTATTCTCGATGCCATTCTCCACGGCCGAGGCAAAGCGCACATTCTCGCCCTCGAGCGAGATGGTCAACTGCAACTTGATAGGCATCATCTCGCCTCGCACAACGAGCTTATCGTAGTTGAGCACGATACTCTTGCCATCGCACTCGACACGCGGTTTGGTGTCGCCACCGACGACCTCGATCTCCTGCTCAGCCTTGGTGTCGAAGTACAAACGCCAAAGGTAACCGCCCGAGGCGTAGTTGTGCCCCGAAGCGAGATTACGCAGCTCGACGAGCTCGCCACTTTTGCCCACAACGACCTTAACCTTGTCGTTCTGCAAGGTAAACGTTTTGGCTGATGCCGAGATACTGTACACGCAGCACAAAAGAGTTAAAATCAACAAGAGTTTTTTCATACTTATCTCTATTTTAGTTTTTTTCTAGGCAAAGATAAACATTTTATACCGATTTTCCAAAAACATACACAACGATTACAAACATATCGTTTTTCGATAATCTTGAAATTCAATTCAAACATATATCTATTTTCATTTGTCGTTTTTCGATAATTTGCAATCAATTTTCAATTTTTAATTCTCAATTTTAGATTAAAAACCAAAAGTTTTCTCTAACTTTGCGCCATCGGAACAAAAAACAGAAAGATATGACTCTTCTACGATTCAAGATGTTCGAAAAGGCACTCGACCACAAGCCGGTCGATGTAAAGGCCCCTTCGCGAAATCCGTCTGACTATTTTGGTGAGATGGTTTTTGGTCGCGTGCAGATGCGCAAGTACCTCAACAAGCAGATTTACGAGTCGTTGCTCGACACCATCGAGAACAACACCCCACTCTCGGCAGACATTGCCGATGCCGTAGCCGCAGGTATGCGTCAGTGGGCGCTCGAAAATGGCGCCGACCACTATTGCCACTGGTTTCAGCCACTGACTGGCGGTACTGCCGAGAAGCACGACTCATTCTCCGAGCCCGATGGCACAGGAGGTATGCTCGAGGAGTTCTCGGGCAAGGTGCTTGTTCAGCAGGAGCCCGACGCTTCGTCGTTCCCAAGTGGAGGTATCCGCAACACCTTCGAGGCTCGCGGTTACTCGGCATGGGACCCAACATCGCCTGCATTTATCGTAGACACAACACTCTGCATCCCCACCGTATTTATATCGTACACGGGCGAGGCTCTCGACTACAAGACACCTCTGCTACGTTCAATTACCGCAGTGTCGAATGCAGCAACCGAAGTGTGTCGCTACTTCGACCGCGGTGTAGAGCGCGTAAAAGTATTCCTCGGTTGGGAGCAGGAGTATTTCTTGGTAGACGATGCCCTTTGGTCGGCACGTCCCGACCTTGTGCAGACAGGTCGCACCCTGATGGGTCACGAATCGGCAAAGAATCAGCAGCTCGACGACCACTACTTCGGAGCTATTCCGCAGCGTGTACTCGCCTTTATGCGCGACTTGGAGTATGAGTGTCTCAAGCTCGGTATTCCACTCAAGACACGTCACAACGAGGTGGCTCCAAACCAGTTCGAGTTGGCTCCGATATACGAAGAGGCCAACCTCGCAAACGACCACAACCAGTTGCTGATGACCATCATGGGCAAGGTGGCCACACGTCACCACTTCCGTGTGCTTCTGCACGAGAAGCCTTTCAAGGGCATAAACGGCTCGGGTAAGCACAACAACTGGTCGCTCGGCACAAACACAGGCGTAAACCTTCTCAAGCCGGGTCGCACCGCCTTCGAGAACTTGCAGTTTATGACCTTCCTTGTGAATGTTATCGCCGCAGTGCATCGTCACAACGGATTGCTCAAGGCCTCGGTGATGAGCGCATCGAACGAGCACCGCTTGGGTGCTGGTGAGGCGCCTCCGACAATCATATCGACCTTCCTCGGCTCGCAGATTTCGGATGTGCTCGACAAGATTGAGCAGTCGCACGGAGGCGAGGATATCCGCTTCGACTCGAAGAATGTATTCCGCATGGGTGGCTTGACGCAGATTCCGTCGCTCCTCTTGGATAATACCGACCGCAACCGCACCTCGCCATTTGCCTTCACAGGTAATCGTTTCGAGTTCCGCGCTGTGGGTTCGTCGGACAACTGCGCCGATGCAATGATTGTGCTCAACACCGCTGTTGCAGAGACACTTATCGACTTCCGCAAGCGCGTTGATGCACGCATAGCCAAGGGCGAGAAGAAGGATAAGGCCATCTTCGAGGTGTTGCGCGAAACCATCCGCGAGTGCAAGGCCATACGCTTCGATGGCAATGGCTACTCCGACGAGTGGCGCGAGGAGGCAAAGCGTCGTGGTTTGGACTGCGAGACATCGGCTCCGCTTGTACTCGACCGCTACCTCGACGAAAAGAGCATCGCACTCTTTGCCAAGATGGGCATCTATAGCGCAAAGGAGTTGGAGGCTCGTACCGAGATCAAGTGGGAGCAGTATGTGAAGAAGATTCAGATTGAGGCTCGCGTATTGGGCGAGTTGGCGATGAACCACATTGTGCCTATAGCATCGCGCTACGAGGATGTCTTGCTCGATAAGGTATGGAAGATGAAGCAGATAGGTATGGAGTCGAAGAGCGACACCGATCTTATCCGAAACATCCAGAAGCGCACATCAACAATTCAGATGCTCGTAAACGAGATGATTGAGGCGCGCAAAGTTGCCAACGTTATTGAGAACACACGCACAAAGGCTATCTCCTACCACGACACCGTAGCGGTATACTTCGACAAGATTCGTACCGAGATAGACAAACTCGAGGAGGTGGTTGACGATCAGATTTGGACACTTCCTAAGTACCGAGAGATATTGTTTGTGAAGTAGTTTCACAAACAATATCAACACATCGACAATCCCCCTAAATCCCCCTTTGATAAGGGAGACTTGTCGTTTCACTCCATTAATTGTGAAATAGCTTCGCAAACAATACCAACAACATCCACAAACAAGGACGCTACCAAGTATCCTTGTTTTTTTTATTAAAACAAAGTTTTATATTTGGTATTCCGAATAATAATCCATAAATTTGTGCGACTATTTACATAGCACAAACAGACAAACTAAATCATAAAAACACAATGAAAACTTTAACAAAATTGTTCGTAGCAGTTGTAGCCTTGTTCGCGTGGTCGTGCGCGACAGACACAACTGAGGACCTCGGCATCAAGTTGGATGGAGGTCAGACACAAGTTTCGTTGTCGTTGGATGGAACAAAAGTTCACATCGGCGATAAAGTAGGCCAGGAGTATCCTCTCTTCTGGAGCGAGGGCG
>JAZLDJ010000110.1:0-16585 GCA_045614685.1 Alistipes sp.
ACGACAAGCAGTTTATCCACGCCGTACGAATTGTATCAACGGGCATTAGCGATGCAGAAAATTGCGTTATCATTCAGCCATTAACTATAAAGTAATCAACAAATAATTATATACTATGGAGTTAAAAGAGAGATTTTTGAAGTATGTCGCTATCGACACGCAGAGCGACGAGAATAGCGAAACATTCCCATCTTCGGCTAAGGAGTGGGACTTGTTGAACCTTTTGGTCGAGGAGATGAAAGCACTCGGCTTGGAGGATGTTTCGATAGATAAATATGGCTACGCTATGGGTACAATCCCTGCCACCAGGGGCAAGGAGAATGCACCTGTGATCGGTTTCCTCGCACACGTGGATACTTCGCCCGATATGAGCGGTGCGAATGTACGACCTCGTATCATCGAGGAGTACGACGGCAAGGATATTATCCTCAATCCGTCGCTCACGATGAAGGTTGCGGAGTTCCCTGAGTTGAGCCGCTTTGTAGGTCATACCCTCATCCATACCGATGGTACAACCCTTCTTGGCGCAGACGATAAGGCGGGCGTTGCGGAGATTATGACCGCAGCCGAGTACCTTATGGCTCACCCCGAGGTGGAGCACGGCAAGATTCGCATTGGCTTTACCCCAGACGAGGAGATTGGCCGTGGCGTAGATTTCTTCGATGTGAAGGCCTTTGGCGCAGACTTTGCCTACACTATGGACGGCGGCTACGAGGGTGAGTTGGAGTACGAGAACTTCAATGCTGCATCGGCTAAGATTGCCATTCAGGGCCGCAACGTACACCCTGGCTATGCCAAGAATAAGATGATTAACGCTATCGAGGTGGCTTGCGAATTGAACTCGATGATTCCTGCAACCCAGCGCCCTGAATATACCGAGGGCTACGAGGGCTTCTACCACTGCGTAGGCTTCAACGGCACAGTCGAGGAGGCGCAGGTGTCATACATCATCCGCGACCACGACTTCGATAAGTTCGAGGCCAAAAAGGTTTGGATGTGGGACTGCGTGGGTATGCTCAACAAGAAGTATGGCGGTGCACTCACACTCACCATCAAGGATCAGTACTACAATATGCGTAAGCAGGTCGAGCCACATCCGCAGGTAATCGAGCTTGCGAAGGAGGCTATGGTCGAAGCCGATGTAACACCTATCGTACGCCCAATCCGTGGCGGTACCGATGGCGCACGCCTCTCGTTTATGGGCCTGCCTTGCCCGAACATCTTTGCTGGCGGTATGAACTTCCACGGCAAGTTCGAGTACTGCTCTCTGAACTCGATGGAGAAGGCCGTGAAGGTGATTATCAACCTCTGCAAGCTCTGGGCAAAATAAAAAAAACAAAAAGGTCTGCCGGTATATGCCGGCAGACCTTCTATATTAGAGAGTCTTAAGATTACAATCTGGTGAATGTCTCCTCGTCAGTGCTCACCAACGTCTCGTCATTAATAGTGCAATAAACAACGGCGCCGTTATTATACTTAAGAACAAGATCCGTACCGTCCATTTCACCTCTCACACTCCAAGAGCCTTCCTCAACAACAGCCCAAGCCGCAGCACCTAAGCTATGAGTGAACTTACCATCCTTCTTAAGTGTAAGAGGACCCGATGCGTCACCATACCACTCGCCAACAAGCTTAGCAGCAAGAGCTTTCTCAGTAACCGCAAGATCAGCGTAGTTAATAATAATACTTACCTCTGTCATATCCTCAAATATTACCTTCTTCTCCTTAGGGAGAGTGCTCACATATTTATCTACCTCTGCACTGAGTTCCTTCACAAACTTAGCCAGCTCCTCATAAGAGAGAGTGCTCATGTATTTATTCATCTCTTCGGTGACCAAATTCATGCCTTGATAATCCCCTTTAAGCTCTAAGTCTACAAAATTCTTGGCGTAAACCACAGCCTTTGATTCCTCTTGCTCTGCTGCTTTCTTAGCCGAGCCACCACACGATGCCATAAGGAGCGAACCTGCTACCAATGCACAAATAAATAACTTCTTCATAATCGTAAAAAAATAAAAAGGGTTTAACGTTAAAATTAAAGATTAGACAAATATAGCAAAAAAATGCGACATATCAATTTTTTTTATGCCAAACAAATAAACGGGAGATTGCCATAGTCGATCCGCTCCTAGGCAATGACGATTTGTTGTTTAAAAGCCAATAGCTAATGGCCAATGGCTAAAAGCCCTCAAAAATAATTTTTGATAGTTGCGGAATTGTGGGCAAAATTTTCTATTTTTGCATTCAGTTAAGATACCATGGCATAGAATGGCAACGAATGGCATGCGTTCGCTTCGCTCACTGAATGCCATTGAATGCCCAAAAAATAGAAAACTATGAATAACCGATTTGGTTTTGTTAAGGTGGCGGCGGCTACGCCACTGGTGAAAGTTGCCGATTGCCACGCCAACGCAAAGGCGATAGACGAGATGACCGCCGAGGCGATGGAGCGCGGTGTGAGTGTGGTGGTATTCCCCGAGCTCTCGCTCACGGGCTACACCTGCGGTGACCTCTTCTTGCAGTCGCGCATTATCGAGGCGGGCGACGAGGCGTTGGAGCAACTCCTCGCAACCCCACGTCCGATAGTTTCGATTGTGGGAATGCCTATCTACTACAAGAACAACCTCTACAACTGCGCCGTAGTGATTGCCAATAGCAAGATTTGCGGTATCGTGCCAAAGAGCTACATCCCGAACTACTCGGAGTTCTACGAGAGCCGTTGGTTTACCGAGGGACGTGACATTCGCAATGCCGAGATTACCATCTGCGGTCAGCGCGTGCGCTTCGGTAGCGACCTTCTCTTCGAGGTACACGGCACACGCTTTGGTGTGGAGATTTGCGAGGATTTGTGGGTGCCAGCACCACCATCGTCTGATATGGCATTGGCGGGCGCTACGCTCATCTTCAACCAGTCGGCTACGCCCGAAATTTTGGGCAAGCACACCTACCTTCGTTCGCTTATCAAACAGCAGTCGGCACGCGCATTGTGCGGATATGTCTACGCCTCGGCTGGTGTGGGCGAGTCTTCTACCGATCTCGTATTTACGGGCAATGGCATTATCGCCGAGAGTGGCAAGATTATCGTAGCACGCGAGCGCTTTGTGCGTGAGGCACGACTCACAGTAGCCGACATCGATGTGGAGCACATCTTCAACGAGCGTCGTCGTCACACATCGTTCATCAACCTCGACAATCGTTTCGACGTTATAAAGATTGATATTCCACAGCCACAGAGCGAGTTGGAGCGCGAGATTAACCTTGCGCCATTTATCCCTGAGGAGTTGAGCGAGGGGTGCAAGGAGGCCTTCACAATTCAGTGTTCGGGCCTTGCTCAACGACTTGCACATATCGGTTGCCAGAAGGTTGTAATCGGCATCTCGGGCGGTCTCGACTCTACCTTGGCGTTGTTGGTTACGGCCGCTACATTCGATATGCTTGGCCTCGACCGCAAGGGTATTATCGGCGTTACAATGCCGGGCTTCGGCACTACCGACCGCACCTATCAGAATGCCCTCACACTGATGGCGGAGTTGGGTATCACAACCAGAGAAATTTCGATTCGCAAGGCGTGCGAGCAGCACTTCGAGGATATCGGTCTCGACCCTAACGAGCGCGGTGCAGCATACGAAAATTCGCAGGCTCGTGAGCGTACACAGATACTTATGGACTTGGCAAACTTGGTGGGTGGCATCGTCATTGGAACTGGCGATTTGAGCGAGGCGGCACTCGGCTGGGCGACCTATAATGGAGACTCGATGTCGATGTATAATCCGAACTGCTCTATCCCGAAGACCTTGGTGCGCAAGCTCGTAGAGTGGTGTGCCGAGACTGACAAGAACGAGAAGGTTTGTGCTACGTTGAAGGATATTGTCGATACACCTGTCAGCCCAGAGCTTTTGCCAGCCGACAGCGAGGGCAATATCGCCCAAAAAACCGAGGATTTGGTAGGCCCATACGTCTTGCACGACTTCTTCATCTACAACTTCCTTCGCAATGGTTTCTCGCCTGCCAAGATTGAGTATTTGGCGCAGAAGGCCTTTGAGGGCGAGTTCTCGGCCGAGGAGATAAAACATTGGTTGCAGGTCTTCCTGCGTCGCTTCTTCTCGCAGCAGTTCAAGCGTTCGGCTGCACCTGACGGACCAAAGGTTGTTACGGTATCGCTCTCGCCACGTGGCGACCTCAGAATGCCATCGGATGCCTCGGTTGCAGAGTGGTTGAAATAGAAGATACTATCCAATATGTTTTGAAGGTAGCCCCGAAAGTTTGAACGCTTTTGGGGCTATCTCTTTTTTCGTCGCTTGGGCAATTCGATGTATTCGGCAAAGACAATGCGCGAGTGCGGATTCGACGAGGTTATCTCTTGACGGATAGCCTTGGTGCCGAAGTTGATGAATAGAAAACGGCGCGGCACTCTGTGTATCACTTGGCGCAGTGTGTCGACGCTCTCCACACGACACGCAACCTCCTTGCCTCGAATTTCTCCCTCGATGCGAACCCAATGGTCGCTCCAGCGGAACATCGAGAGTGTATCGAGCAGATTCTGGGTGATAACCACCGTGTCTATTCTTGGAGCCACGATTTCTATCTCGCTTTTAGTTGCCGATGTTGCTACGCTCTCAACTCGGCGCAGACGAATATTGAGAGCCTTTATCCTCTCGACATCACGAGCATGCTGTTCGCGATATTCGTCGAGCTCAAGCTCGAGCGACCCTACCGATGCCACCGATTCGCCAAGGCGACTCTTGTAGAATTGGGCTTTGGAGGTGAGTGTTTGATTGTTGTTGCGAAGGCGCTTAGCCTCTTGGTGTGAGCGATAGAGTAGTATCGCTACGGCGGTGAGTAGCAACGTTGCCACCACCGCATAGATGATGAGTAGTTTTTTCATATTAAAAAGGGATTTTGATGCAAATATACTATGCTCAAAACCCCTTGTCAATACATATTTTTTAGAAAAAAAACGCTTCGATTAAATCTGTTCAGCCTCGTTTACTAAGGAGATAATCTTCTCGGCCGTGATATCCATATAGTGGTGCGACGAGAACGATTCGAGCGCTACGATTCCGCGATAGTCGATGCCCAACACCTCTTTTGCCTGCTTTAGATCCTCCTCGAAGATGCTACCTCGCGTGACGTTCTTGCGTACGGATGATAGCTTGTCGTAAACAACCTCGAACTCCACGCTATTGCCAAAATTCGAGAAGCGAATCTCGTTGTCGAAAACTGCAACTGCCGCAGCTCCGTCAATGGCAAGAATCTCTTTTTGGTCGTTTACCCATATCGCAACCCCCTCATCAGCCGCTTGCGACTCCATTCGGTTGAACTCTATGAGCGCCATTCGCGCCGAGGTGTTCTGCAAAATCAGCTCCCCACTTGCCGATTGTGTGTAGCCCTGAGGTCGTACGGCGCGCAGGGCAAAGTCGTTGTAGAAAATCTCCTCGATCTCGATGATAGGCTCGTTGCCATGTGGCGGAATCTTCACGCATACGGCATTGGTTGCGGTGGAGTAGTATCCTTCGCGCTTGAGTTGCTCGACAATACGTTGGCGTAACATTTCGCGTGGGAATCTATCCGCCAAAGCAAAGCTTTGGAAGTTACGCGAAAGCTCTTCGAGGCGGTTGTAGTGCTCCTCGAAGTGCAATGGCTCGCATCCTCGTGTGCGGATATATTCGTAGATATAGACCATTAGAGCATCATGATTTTGAGAATAAACTCGCGCAGAAGTTCACCATTCGAAGCACCTCCATCGTCGATACCCTTGCTCTTGGCGTCGTACTCGGCACAAAGTCCCAAAATCTGGAACACCTTGTTGTTTGGCCAAAGTGGTGCACGACGTGTGATGTCTTTCAGGAAGAATGGCGATGAGAGTCGCATTGCGCGCATCAGCTCGCTTTGGTCGGGCATTGCCACACCGCGACGGCGCGAATCCCAGCATATATAATTATAGGTGAAGAGCTGTCGGAATGAGTCGTAGAGCACCTTCACACTCAGAAGCAGTGGGTAGGCCTTAGGGTTTTCGCCCATATGCTGAGCTATGGTCAGCGCCTTTTCGAGCTGGCGGTCGAGTATGGCGTTGCTCAACTCGTAGTTGTTGAACTGGCGCGATATGCCAATATAATTTTCGATATCCTCGGCCGTGATTGTGGTGCGCTCCTTTGGCAACGAAACAATCATCTTCTCGAGTTCGTTGCTGATTTTCGAAATCTCCATACCGAGGTGAGCAAGCAGACTCTTGCTGCACGCCGAGACGAGCTTCAGCCCCTTGGTTGCGGCAAATCCCGCAATCCATCGCTCGGCCTCGTAGTCGCGTGGCGATACTGAGTCGAATACCACGCCATTGGCCTTGATGCTCTTGTAGAGAGGTGTGCGACGGTCCATCGCCTTGCCTTTGTGGCAGAGTACAAGTATGGTCGAAGGCTGAGGCGACGAGGTGTAGCCGTGCAGAAGCTCAATCTTCTCGAGCTGTTGAGCCTCGCGCACGATGATAGCTTCGTGCTCACCCATCATGGGCAGCTGACGGCAGTAGCTCGCCACAGTACCTCCGTCGGTGTCGTTTCCGTAGACCACAATCTGGTTGAAGGCTCGCATCGACTCATCCATAATGCCATCGACAAGGGCGTCGCATAGGGCATCTATAAAGTAGAGCTCTTCGCCCTGCAACAGATATATAGGCGCAAACTTTCGCGCCTTGATATCCCCCATCAGTTTATGAAAATTAGCTTCGCACGAGGCAAATGTAACCTTCTCTGCCATATAGTATAGATTCTATTAAATAGTCAGTTTCGAAATTTTAAGTACCTCTTCGGTCTCGTCTCCAATTCGGAATCGCTCGTCGGCACGACGTCCTACCACCCATACAATATCGTCGCCCGAGAGCAATACGAACTGTCGTTTGCGCTCCACGATAGGCACCTTTTGGTCGGTGAGGAAGTCGCCAACCTTCTTGTGGCCTGTCATTCCAAATGGCACAAAGCTATCGCCCTCGCGCCAGCGACGCAAACGAAGCGGATATTGCAGCTTTCTCTCGTCGATAAGCGCAATATCGCTCGGAAGGCGGTATTCGTTTACGTTGTCGATGTCGGTATGTTCGTAGTAGAGTACCGAGTTGCCACAGTAGGAACGCATGCTGTCGCGCTCGACAATCACCTCGCAATCGTCCTCCTCCTCGATGCGTGATACCAATATAGCTCCGCGGTCGAGGTAGGCCACATAGTCGCGCGAGTAGAAGCGTCGGTCGGTTGCTCCTCTTCTCAATGCGCGGTGCAACTCCTCCACAACATCGCCCTTGAAGCCATAGGTCGAGTTGAGCAATTCGTATATTACAAACTCAAGCGGATAGATCTCGTCGATGGAATCCACGTCAATTCTGTCGATGCCATTTTCGCTATGCACGGCACTCTCGCGGATGCGGTCAATCGAGGCGTCGATAAAGCGCTGAGCATCGCTCAAGCGGTAGAGATTGCCTCGCATAAGCGGAGTGAAGCGCGGGTTTATCTCCTGCAAGACTGGCAACAATCCAAGTCGCACTTTGTTGCGTAGATACTTTGTCGAGCGGTTCGAAGAGTCTTCGCGGTATGGAATGTGGTTGCGCAGCGCATATTCGAGAATATCCTTGCGAGTGGCGTAGAGCAGAGGTCGTGCCACCCTGCCATATTGACGATTTATGCCCGTCAGACCACGCAAACCTGTTCCGCGCAAGAGGTTTATGAAGAAGGTCTCGATAGAGTCGTTTGCGTGGTGAGCCACAGCAATCACGTCGTAACCCTTCTCGGCGCAAAGTTCGTAGAACCACTCGTAGCGCTGACGACGTGCCGTCATCTCCATCGAGTCGCCCGTGCGCTCCATCTCACCCAAGGTGTCGAAGCACTTGGTGTGACACACAACGCCTAACCTCTCGCACTCAGCAACTACCAATTCGGTATCGCCGTCGCTCTCCTCGCCACGAAGGCCGAAGTTGCAGTGCGCAACACCTATATTATAACCCAAGCGCACAAATATCGAGAGCATAACCATAGAATCGACTCCGCCCGATACCGTGAGCAGAATCTTATCGTCGTGCGAAAAGAGTTCGTGTCTTTCGACATACTTCTCGAAGGCTTTTAATAGTGTCTCCGTCTGCATAGAAAAATTATTCTGATTGGTAAATTTTGCACTGCACTTCGGTAAGCGAAATCCTCACATAGGCTCACTATGCTGCGGTTTCGCTTCCTCGCTTAGC
Organism: Alistipes sp.; assembly: GCA_045614685.1. Lineage (GTDB taxonomy): Bacteria > Bacteroidota > Bacteroidia > Bacteroidales > Rikenellaceae > Alistipes. The sequence goes on from JAZLDJ010000110.1 coordinate 8,216, forward strand.
ACAAAATTTCCACAATCACCTCTAATTTTTGTTTTTTATAGTTTTGGCTATTGGTACCCCTTTAGCCACTTACAGTACATTTACCTCTGGTGAAATCTCGATGCCGAACTTCTCGTGCACCTTAGCCACCACCTTGTGTGCAAAGTCGATGACCTCGCCACCGGTAGCTCCGCCAAGATTCACCAGAACCAAAGCCTGGCGCTCGTGTACGCCAACATTGCCCTCCTTGTAACCCTTCAGTCCCGACTTGTCGATAAGCCAACCTGCTGCAAGCTTCACCTTGCCCTCCTCGGCTGCAGGGTAGTGTGGCATATCGGGGTGCTCGGCCAATAGTCGCTCGGCCACCTCGCGCTCTACGATAGGGTTTTTGAAGAAGCTTCCCGCATTACCCAATACTGCTGTATCGGGCAACTTCGAGCGACGAATCGAGCATATGGCATCTCGAATATTTGCCAATGTAGCACCTCCTCGAGCCTCCACTTCGCGCACAACGTCGCCATAGCCAAGGCGTGGGTTTGCCACCTTCGAGAGTTCAATCTCGATTGCAGTGATGACTACGCGTCCTTTCAGCGAGTGCTTGAATACGCTCTCGCGATAACCGAAGTTGCAGTGCTCGGCCGCAAGGGTCACGAAGTTGCCACCCTCTACAAAATACATATCGACGTTTCGGATAACATCCTTAGCCTCTACGCCGTATGCTCCGATATTCTGCACGGGCGCAGCGCCCGCCTTTCCTGGGATGAGCGAGAGGTTCTCTATGCCCCACAATCCTCGCTCAACGCTCCAAGCCACAAGGTCGTCCCATTCGACTCCGGCACCCACCTTCACGCGTACCTTGTCGTCGCTCTCGCTGAGGATGACGATGCTCTGGTCGCACGGTGTGATGAGCAGAGGCTCGATATCCTTGGTGAAGAGGATGTTGTTGCCTCCGCTGAGCACATACCAACTCTCCGAGCCATACTTGGCAAAGAGTTCGGGTAGCTCCTTGGCGTGGTCGAACTCTACAAGGCGTTTTGCAGTTTGTCGAACGTGGAACGAGTTCCTGTCGGTGATATCAATATTTTCGTAGTAACGCAACATACCAAACTCTATTTAGCTAAATCTCGGATAGCAATGCGTGCCGAGGTGATGAATGCCTTGGGGAATGTGCCCTGTAGGTTGCCGAGAGCGAGAATTGCCTCCTCCTTGGTTAGACAGTTACCTACCATAACCTTGAAATATGGATTGTCGTACGACAAATAGACCTTCTCGGTAGGGTAGAGCTCCATAAACTGCTGCTGCATAGCCACAGCCTCCTGACGTGCCGACTGCTTGTTGCTCATAAAGATTACAATGCGGTAGCCATTTATAGACTTCGGCGTAGCGTGCAGATTGGCCTCTACGATGGCTGCTGCATCGCCAACCTCCTCCACAACAACTCTACCGCTAATGGTTGGTAGCGTGTCAAGGAGTTTCGTTTCGGCAAGATGCTGACGTATATCCTTGCGAGGTGCTCGTGCTTGTTCCGTCTGCTCCATAGTAGGTGCAGGTGTAGCAGGCTCGACAACAATCTGTGCCGAGAGCGAGAGCGTGAAGCACAACGCTATGATGGTCGAAAAAAATCTCATAATCGAGAACTGAAATTAAAATTTGAAATTCTTGATTTTGGTCTTAACCTTTTGAGCAACCTCCTTCAACGATATGTCGCCCTCGCTGAAAGTGCGCTTTATACCCATAGCGCTTACGGTTACGTTGTAGTCGGCTGTTATGCCTTTAAAGTCGCGATTCTTGATTTGAGCGAGAGTCTTGAGCGTAGAGAGCGAAGCCGACAGGTTGGTCTTGATAGGAATCTCCACCTGCGTGGTGCTACGGCGAGGCAACTTTATCTCGTTGGCAAGTGCAGCGTTGGCGAACTTATGGCCATTCAGCTTCACGCTAAGGTTGGCGCTGTGCACGCGAATGTTGAAGCCCGTTTTGTTCTCGACGGTAACGGTCACCTTCCATCCGTTCGACAACGAGCCCTTGATTCCATCTACGGATACAAGCTTAATCTTCTCCTTAGCCTTCTTTTCTGCATTACCCTTGTCGCAACCACTCAAACCGAGTGTCGAAACCATCACCAATGCGATGGCGACAAACTTAAGAAATCTCTTCATATTATTCTGCTTTTTTACGTTATCTTTTGTGTGCAATATAGATGTGAGCAATGCCCATCGACTGCGACTTGCGCTCTACGCTATCGAAGCCCACCTCCTTCAGCAAAGCTGTGAAGGCCTCGGGCGAAGCAAACTGGTCGATAGATTCGGGCAGATAGGTGTAGGCTGTGGCGTGCTTCGACACAAGACGGCCTATTGCCGGAAGTATATAGTGCGAGTAGAGTCGGTAACACCATCTTACAAAGGTACTACGCGGATTCGAGAACTCCAAAACTATGAGGTGACCACCACTGCGTATGGTGCGTTTAATCTCGGTTAGAGCCTCACGCTGATGCTCGAAGTTGCGTACTCCAAAGGCTACCGTTGCGGTATCTACGAAGCCTTCCTCGAATGGAATAGCCTCGGCATTGCACTCGATGAGCGAGATGCGCTCCGAGAGCTCCAACTGCTTGATTTTCTTCTCTGCAACAGCCAACATTTCGCTCGAGAAATCGGCTCCGTAGATGGTTGAGCCCTCGATGTTTCGAGCCATTGCAATAGCCAAATCGCCCGTGCCGGTTGCCATATCCATAATCTTCATTGCGCCAAGGTTCTTGACGATGCGCACCACGCGCTTGCGCCACAACTTGTCGATGTCGAACGATAGAATATGGTTTAGTTTGTCGTATGTTGGTGCAATGTCGTTGAACATTCCGCGCACCATTTCGCCTTTGCTTCCTTTACTCATTTCCTAGTTATATTTTATAGCCTCGGCAACCTTTATTCTACCCACAATCGAGGTGGCAAGGTGCGTTACGGCAAGTATAATCGCCACAAAGATAATATTTATTGCGATAATCCACCACCAATCGAGCGCAACTGGTACTTCGGCGAGGAAGTAGCCGCTCTCGTCTAGCTTTACGATGTGGAGATATTTCTGCGTAAGTAATAGGCTTAAAGCCAAGATGTTACCCACGATAGCACCGCGCAGGATGATGCGCGAGGCGTGGATGGTAAAAATCTGACGGATAGTGCCATTTGGCATACCGAGCGACTTGAGTGTTCCCACCATTCGTGTGCGCTCCAATACCAAAATCAACAGTGCTGTTATCATATTGAATATCGCCACTACGAGCATAATGGTGAGTATGACCACGGCGTTTATATCGTGCGTATCTAGCCAACCGAATATGTCGGCGTGGCGCTCGCGAGAGCTTATGGCAACGATACTCTCCTCGCCTTCGTACTCGTAGAAGAGGCGTTGGTTGAGCCTCTCGGCACACTCCATCGAGCGCTCCGAGTTGTGAAGTCGGCACGCGTAGCCCGAGATTTGCGAGGCCTCCCAATTGTTCAATTTCTGCACGTTGCGGATGTCGGTGATGGCGAGCGAACTAGCCACATCGCCCAATGCGGTGCGATAGATACCACACACCTTGAAGAGTTCGCGTCGAGGCCTCTCCTCCTCCATCAGCACAATCTCTATACGGCTATCTGTTGAGGCTCCAATCTTCTCGGCAAGTTCCTTCGATAGGAGTATCTCCTTGCGTCGTGACTCCTCGAATCGAGGCATCGCACCACTTTCGATGCGCTCTGCAAAGAGCGATAGGTCAGCATTGCAGTCCACACCTTTCAGGGCTATGCCCACTGCTCCCTCTTCGCCTCGGACTATGCCGCTACGAAGTGCATACCGCTCGGCGTGAGCAATTTCCTCGCTCGAGCGAATTAGTGTTTGGAGTGCTTCGGTGTCCGATAGAGGGTACTCCTCGGGCACTCTATCTGCGTATGGCGATGCGATGGTCACATCGGCCGTTACTCCCGATACGAGCGACGAAATCTGCTCCTTGAAGCCGAAGATTACAGAGAGACTCACCACCATTACGGCTATGCTTACCGCCACGGCAATGGAAGCAATGCGCAACATCACATTTTGCGATGCGGCGTTGCTGCTATCACCCTTTCGGGCTACAAACCAGGCAAGTCTCTTCATTTTTTATGGGTTGTTAATACTCAATCTTATTCTCTTTTTCGGCCCAAGCTCGAAATCCCTTTAGAGCCTCCTCGCGCATTAGGTTTTCGCACGGTATTGACCTCAGGGCGTAGGGCTTGGCTATTTCGTCGTAGATGAACGAGTCGTCGAAGTTTATCGCCTTGGCATCCTCCTTCGTGTTGCCATACACTATACGCGACACACCCGCCCAATAGAGTGCGCTGAGGCACATCGGGCAAGGCTCGCACGAGGTGTAGCAGGTGCAACCGTGCAGTTTGAAGGAGCGCTCCTTGGCGCAAGCTTCGCGAATGGCGCTCACCTCGGCGTGTGCCGTAGGGTCGTTATTTGCCGTTACGCGATTGGTACCTGTGGCTATAACTTCACCGTCGCGAACGATGACCGCTCCGAATGGCCCACCTCCATTTGCTACATTCTCGATGGAAAGCTCTATTGCCATCTGCATAAATCGAATGTCCTGTGCGTTTGAAACTCTCTCTTTCATGTAAAAAGGCTTGTATTTTGGTTGGTGCCTTCAATGAAAAGTGTCTAATTTTGCGTTTTACACCTTAAACACTCCACATTTTTGGCAAATTTAAACAATTTTTCGTATATTTGCGCGTATATTTAGAGAATAAGTAACTAAAAAAGCAATATAAAATGTTTTTGAATCTATTGGAGAGCACCGCTTATCGTAGTGGAAACTGGCTCGCAAATCTCACTTCGGGTGAGGCATTTTTGATAATTATCGTTGTGGCCGTTGCGGGTATGATTGTGCAGTGGCGTTTGCGTTCGGTGGTCGAGAAGTACTCTAAGGAGGCACTCCCTTCGGGTCTTACAGGTGCCGAGATTGCCGAGAAGATGTTGCGCGACCATAATGTTCACGACGTTAAGATTGTTCATACGGGAGGCTATCTTTCGGATCACTTCGACCCACGAAATAAAACTGTTAATCTCTCGAAGGATGTCTACTACGGACGCTCCATTACTGCGGCAGCCATCGCTTGTCACGAGTGTGGCCACGCTGTGCAGCACGCCGAGGGCTATGCTCCATTGCAGATGCGTTCAACTTTGGTGCCAATCGTGTTGGTGTCGTCGCAACTCTCGACCTGGGTGGTGATTATCGGACTCATTATGGCATCGTCGTCGGGTAGCGAGTGGCTCTGCTGGACTGGTGTGGGTATGATGTGTGTGTCGGCACTCTTCTCGATTATCACTTTGCCTGTAGAGTACAACGCTTCGGACCGCGCCTTGGAGTGGTTGCGTTCGGCTCGCATTCTCAACGACAAGGAGATGGAGGGTGCAACAATCTCGTTGCGCTGGGCAGCTCGCACCTACCTTGTAGCTGCACTGTCGGCTATCGCCTCAATTTTGTACTACATAACGCTTATTAATCGCAGACGATAAAACAGATATGAAGAAATCGTTAAAATTTGTCATTTGCTGCCTTGGCTTCTCGATTGCCGTACTTTGCCTCGGCTTGTTGTTTAGCTCTGAGGAGAGCAGCGAGGCTCCAGCACCAAAGAAGCCAAAGTATGTATTCTATTTTATCGGTGATGGTATGAGTTTCAACCATATCCTTGGCACCGAGCAGTTCTTCTCTGTTAAGGAGGGCAAGAGCGAGGTCGAGCGTTTGTGTTTCTCGAAGTTCGATACCCGAAACTTTGTTACCAACTATTCCACTTCGAATCCTGTTCCCGATTCGGCTGCAGCGGGTACTGCGCTCGCTACAGGTGTGAAGACTGCCAATGCTTGCATCGGCGTGGATGACAAGGATAGAGAGTTGCGCAGCCTTCTCGACGTAGCGTCGGAGCAGGGCTACAAAATTGGCCTGGTCACAAATGTGGGCATCAACCACGCTACTCCAAGCTGCTTCTATGGTCACACATCAGACCGCTTTGGCTTCCCTAAGTTGGTCGATGACTATATCGCGAGCGATGTGGCATTTATTGCTGGCTCCACAATTATGGATATGAAGAGTGGTCCCGAGGACCCTAAGTACGAGAAGGTTACCACTGCACAGTTGGCCGAGCGTATCCGCAATGCGGGCATCGAGCTCACTCTCGATATCGACAAGGCTGCCAAGTCAAGCAGCAAGCGTGTAGCTTTGGTGGCTAACGATAAGGAGAATAAGCACGTGCCTTACGTTATCGACCGTCGCGAAGGTGACGACTATCACACCCTTCTCAACCACTCGAAGGCTGCTATCGAGTACCTCTCGCGCGAGGCAAAGGATGGCTTCTTCCTTATGATTGAGGGTGGTAAGCTCGACTATGCAGCACACGAGCAGGATGCTGTGGCTACCTTCCACGAGGTGCGCGAGTTTGCCCAGTCTGTAGAGCTTGCTTTGGAATTTGCTAAGCAACACCCCGACGAGACTCTTATCGTTGTTACTGCCGACCACGAGACTGGTGGTATGTCGCTCGGCTGGGATCACTACGAGATTCGTATGAACCTGCTCTTGGCACAGCGCAGCTCGGCTGTTCAGCTCACCAAAACTATGCAGAAGATGCGCGCCGAGGGTAAGCGCGATTGGGCCGATTACAAGAAGTTGCTCAGCGACGAGTTCGGCCTTTGGAGCCTTGTGCCTGTAACCAAGGAGGAGGAGCAGCTCCTCAAGGACGACTTCTACAATATCTTCCTCAAGTATGGCCCTATGGTCGACGGACTCTACAACAAGAGCGAATTTATCGTCTACCACGCTATAGGTATTCTCAACCGCCACGCTTCAATCGAATGGACAAGTATGTATCATACGGGTATGTACACCCCTCTCTTTGCTAAGGGTCTTGGCGAGAAGGATTTCCTCGAGTGTCGTGACCAGACCGAGATACCGCGTACTATCGCTACTTTAATGGGAGGTTCTTTGTAAAAAAAAATAGTGATTTTAGGGAGTGTAAAGAGTTTAGTGTGTTTAATAATGTATCATTCTCTAAATTCTCTAAAATAAAAAAAGCCAATGGCCATTAGCCATTGGCTAAAAGCTAAAAAAAAACTATGTATACTTTCGACCACGACCTCTTTCTTTGGCTCAACTTCGATGGTGGGCCAGTGATGGATGCGATAATGAAGACCATATCGGGTACGGCGATGTGGATTCCGCTATACCTGCTTATCATCTACCTTGTGTGGAGTAAGTTGGGTTGGCAGCGCACGCTTGGCTTTGTTGCTTGCTTGGTGTTGGCAATAGGTTTTTCGGATATAATCTGCGGAATCTTCAAGCACTCGGGCCCACTCAAGAATGTGTGGGAGTCGTTCCCTGTGCGTCATCGTCCGATGTTTACCACCTCTTTGTGGGGTGCTATGCACGTACCTGACTACAGCCACGGCACTTATGGTACTGTCTCGGCACACGCCGCTACGGTAGTGGCATTGGCGTGGATGTCGGCACTTGCCATCCGTCGCACGTGGTACAAGTGGCTCATAGGAGTTTCGGTGGTGCTTATTTGCTACTCGCGTATCTACCTTGCTTGCCACTTCCCGATGGATATCGCACTCGGAACAATCGTCGGCTCGGCCATAGGTGTTGCAATATACTTCTTGTGGCGAAGGTTCGACCGCGTGATAGAGAACACAATTAACGAAAAGAGATAACTATAAAAATAAAGACAAAGAATATGGAACATCTTAGTGAACAAGAACTTTTGCGCCGCCAATCGTTGAAGGCGTTGCGCGACCTCGGCATCAACCCTTATCCTGCCGAGAAGTTTGATGTGTCGGCCAATGCTGCACAGATTGCGGCCGAGTTCGATGCAGAGCCATCGAAGTTCGAGGCTGTAACCATCGCCGGCCGTATCATGAGCCGTCGTATTATGGGTAGCGCATCGTTCTTCGAGTTGCAGGACCACACAGGTCGTATTCAGGTATACATCCGTCGTGACGACATCTGCCCAGAGGGCGATCCAACACTCTACAACACCGTATTCAAGAAGTTGCTCGACATTGGCGACTTTATCGGCGTTGAGGGTTTTGCTTTCCGCACCAACACAGGCGAGTTGTCGGTACACTGTCGTAAGTTCACCGTTCTCTCGAAGTCTATCCGTCCACTCCCAATCGTTAAGGAGAAGGATGGCCAGCAGTTCGACGCATTGACCGATCCAGAGGTACGCTACCGTCAGCGTTATGTTGATTTGGTGGTAAATCCAAAGGTGCGCGATGTATTCGCAAAGCGTGCAAAGATTATCGCTACAATGCGTGAGTACTTGAAGGAGGAATGTTGCTTGGAAGTTGAGACTCCGATTCTTCAGCCAATTCCTGGTGGTGCATCGGCTC
>JAZLDJ010000111.1:0-16202 GCA_045614685.1 Alistipes sp.
AAATTGTTTTTCGATAGTTATACTCATACAAAGATACGAAATATATTTATAAATAGGGCAGACATTTGCGCAGATATTGCAAAAATTTGTTATATTTGTAATCTCAAAACAAAAAATTATGGACTCTTTACGCGAATTATATAAGATAGGATGTGGCCCTTCGAGTAGCCACACTATGGGCCCCAAGAAGGCGGCCGAGCAGTTTGCCGAGCGCGCTCCCGAGGCTGAGGCCTACAGAGTAACTCTCTATGGCTCATTGGCCGCTACGGGCAAGGGGCACCTCACTCACAGTGCTATTCTCTCGGTACTCGAGCCGATTGCGCCAACCGAAATTGTTTGGAAGGCTGATGTTGTGCTCGACTTCCACCCCAACGGAATGCTCTTCGAGGCCCTGAAGGGGGGCGAAGTGTTTGAGAGCTGGACAATCTTCAGCGTAGGTGGCGGCTCGTTAGCCAACGAGCAGAGCCGTGCCGAGCAACCGAAGAGCGTCTACCCTCTCACAACCATCCAGGAGATTAAGGAGTGGTGCTACCGCGAGGGTAAGACCTATTGGGAGTATGTCGAAGAGTGCGAGGGCAAGGAGATTTGGGAGTTCCTCGACCACATCTGGAGTGTTATGTGCGAAACCGTAGAACGAGGCTTGAACAACGATGGCGTATTACCTGGAGGTTTGAAGGTGGCACGCAAGGCTAGCACCTACTACGTCAAGAGCAAGAGCTACACCGGCTCGCTCAGTTCGCGTGCCCGCATCTATGCTTTTGCGTTGGCCGCCGCCGAGGAGAACGCCTCGGGAGGTACGGTGGTTACCGCCCCAACTTGTGGCTCGTGTGGCGTTTTGCCGGGTGTACTCTACCATATGACCACTTCGCGTGAGTTCTTGCGAATCAGAGTATTGCGCGCCCTCGCCACTGCCGGACTCTTTGGCAATGTCGTGAAGACCAACTCCTCTATTTCGGGAGCTGAGGTAGGTTGCCAGGGCGAGATTGGCGTAGCTTGTGCTATGGCTGCAGCGGCAGCTTGTCAGCTCTTCGGAGGTACGCCGGCACAGATTGAGTATGCCGCCGAGATGGGACTCGAGCACCACTTGGGCCTCACCTGCGACCCCGTATGCGGACTTGTGCAGGTGCCTTGTATCGAGCGAAATGCCGTGGGTGCGGCTCGCGCACTCGACGCTTGCACCTATGCCACACTCTCCGACGGCTCGCACCTCGTATCGTTCGACAAGGTGGTAGATGTAATGCACGAAACCGGCCACAACCTCCCAAGCCTCTACCGCGAAACCTCGGAGGGCGGACTCGCCAAGCGACTAGGCTAGGATACAACTTAAAATTGTAGACGCGGCTGAGTATCGCGCCAAGGCAGAAAACAATTAGGCAAGGAAGGGCGAAAGTTCAAAAAAAAATGCAATTTTCTTGCGCGATTAGGCAATTTTTTACTATTTTCGTAGAGCGAAAAACAATACTACAATGAAAAAGATTTTAATCGTAGGCGCAGGAGGTCAGATTGGCTCGGAGCTCGTGCCCTATTTACGCGGTATCTATGGTGCAAACAACGTTATTGCAACCGATGTTCGCGAGTGTAAAGGGTTGGCCGAAGAGGGTCCTTTCGAGGTGCTCGACGCCCTCAACCCTACAAATATGGCATCGGCCGTAGCTCGCCACAACGTAGACACCATATTCAACCTTGTGGCTCTGCTATCGGCCGTAGGTGAGCGCAATCCGCAGATGGCGTGGAATATAAATATGAGCGCATTGTTCAACTCGTTGGAGGTGGCTCGTCAGCACCACTGCGCGGTATTTACCCCATCGTCGATCGGTGCCTTTGGCCCTACTTCGCCCAAGGATATGACTCCGCAGGATACCATTATGCAGCCTACCACCATCTACGGCATTTGCAAGGTTACAGGCGAGTTGCTCTCGAACTACTACCACCAGAAGTACGGCATCGACACTCGCTCGATACGCTTCCCAGGCATCATCTCGAACAAGACTTTGCCGGGTGGTGGCACGACTGACTATGCCGTAGAGATATACTACGAGGCTATTCGCAACAATCGCTACACCTGCGCTGTACCGCACGATGTATATATGGATATGATCTATATGCCCGATGCGTTGCGTTCGATTGTGGAGTTGATGGAGGCCGACCCTTCGAAGCTCAAGCACCGCAACTCGTTCAATGTGGCGTCGATGAGCTTCACACCCGACATCCTCGCTGCCGAGATTCGCAAGCGTATGCCTTCGTTTGAGATGGACTACAACATCGACCCTGTGAAGGAGGCTATCGCCAACAGCTGGCCTAATCAACTCGACGACAGCTGCGCTCGCGAGGAGTGGGGTTGGAAACCGCAGTGGGACATCTCGTCGATGACCGACGATATGTTGGCCGCCATAGCCAAGAAGTTGGAGGCAGAGAAGAGATAGACGTTCACCTATAGAAGCAGAGGTTGTCCAATAAGTTTATCGGACAACCTCTTTTTGTCGGAAGTCGTATAACAAGAGCTATTTTGAAGCTGCTAGCAGGCTGAAAAAGCGCAGTTTACTAGACGTAAATGAGCATTTTTCAGACAAGGCAGATGCCGAAAGGGCCTTGTTAGACGGCTTCTTATTGCAACCCTTGCTACAAGAAGAAGATAAACATCATCAGCAAATAGGTAGGCAAGAGAACTATCAAGGACATCTTTGCTATGTAGCCAAAGAACGAAGGCATACGCACACCATCGTTTTCGGCCACTGCCTTAACCATAAAATTAGGTCCATTGCCGATGTATGTCATAGCACCAAACCACACCGAGCCGAGTGAGATAGCCGCAAGCATCTGACTCGACACACCTGCAACGAGCGTTGTGCCCTCAGCCACAGGCAGAGCCGAAGCCACAGAGTGGAACGCCACCGCCGTAGGGGCATTGTCGAGGAACGAGCTCAACGAGCCTGAGGCGAGGAAGAATTGCCAAGGTTGGCTGATGCCAAGCGCAGCAGCATTCTGGTTTAGATAGAGAAGCGCAGGTGTCATCGTCACAAAAATACCGACGAAGAGTATCGCCACCTCCACAATCGGCTCCCACGAGAAGTGGTTCTGATCGCGCAAGCCTCGACGCGTGAAGAGGAGCGACATTATCATTATCACAGCCAACAATATCTCGCGCAAAAACTTCAGATACCACGCTGCATCGTGGTTGGCCATAGCCGGAATCTCGCCCGGATTGACAAAGACCACGCAAAGTAGTATAGCCGAAAGCAGAAAAACATTAACTACTCCCGAGATGGAGATGCGGACCGACTCGTCGTCGCCTCGAGGCATCTTCGCAATGAGCTGTCTATCGCCATCACGTCGCCACACATAGCTATCTACAATAAAGTATATTGTCAGCAATATTGTGCCTATCAATGCCCACTGAGGGAATAGGCTCTGGAACCACGAAAACTCGGCTCCACGCAGATAGAGCAGGAACAATGGAGGATCGCCCAGCGGGGTAAGCACGCCTCCACAATTGGCCACAATAGCAATAAAGAAGAGTAAGGTGTGCACCTTGCTTGCGCGGTTGCGGTTAATCTCCAACAAAGGGCGGATAAGCAACATTGCCGCACCTGTTGTGCCCACCACCGAGGCCAAGCCATAGCCAATAAACATAATAGCCGTGTTCACTGTTGGCGTAGGTGTAGTTTCGTAGTGGATGCGTATACCGCCTGTAACTACATACAACGCCGCCAAGAGCGTAATAAAAGGTATGTAGTCGTAGAGCATTTGGTGGTAGAGATTCTCGCCAAGTCCCGCACGCGAAAGCATCATCGCGGTAGGCACCGAGACAAGCAACACAAAGAAAAATTTGTTGGTATTACTACCCCAAAAGCGGGGCGCTACAAGTGGTATAACCGCAATAGATAGCAGCATAACCACAAAGGGTATCAAAAGTTTTATGTCGACCATTGTATATATCTTTTAAGTATCGTTCTGCATCGTTACACAGCAGAACACTCTATACCGAGGGCTCGAACCCTCTCCGCGATTGCATCAAGCTCCTCGCGCTCCACCTTCTGCAGAGTCGTGCAAGGGGTGGCTCTGTCTATCGAATAGACCATAACACCACGCGGTCGCAGATGCTCGACCACTGCCAACCAAGCCTCCAACTCGCGCTCGGAGGTGTTGTCCACCACCTGGGCATTGTACACTCCACGAAGGAACATCGTCTGAAGAATAAAGACACGACCAAACGAGGCCAACTGCTCGACAATCTTCTCGACCGAATATCCACCCTGCGGTTTATTGATAAGCTGTGCCGTAGCGGTAAATGCCGAATCGAGTTTAAGGATGGCATTATCCACCTTATGCAGCGCACTTCGCACACCTTCGCGATGCAACTGTGTGGCATTGCTCAAAACCGACACCTTAGCCTCGGGAGCGAACTCATTGCGCAAGGCTATCGTATCGTCGATTATCGCCTCAAACTCGGGGTGTATGGTAGGCTCACCATTGCCGGCAAAGGTTATCACATCGGGCATAGCCCCATCCTCGCGCATCTTCTGGAGCGTCACGCGCAACGCCTCGCGCACATCCTCGCGCGAGTTGAATCTCGGCTGCGCGGCGCGATTGTCGTCGTTCCATCCGCATTCGCAATAGATGCAATCGAAGTTGCATAACTTCGACTGAAGCGGCAAGAGATTCACACCCAACGAAATACCCAATCTACGCGACTTTATAGGGCCATATATAATATCGGTAAAAAGCATCTTTTTCTCTGCTATTCTATTGTACTACGACGCTCTGCACAAGGTCGATGTCGAGCTGTTTGTTAATCGAACGCACAAGGGCCTCGCGCTGCATCATCAGCTCGTTACGAATGATACTCGAAGAGACGTGCACATAGAGCGTACCTCGCACAAATCGTACCTGTCGAGTGCAGGCTGCAACCTCCTCACCAGTAACCTCGCGCCAGACGTGAGGAAGCGAGCCTTCGGCTATCTTTCGGGCCACATTCGGCGACTTGAACAACGACTCCAACAACTCGCCAATAGGCTGTGCTTTAGAACGTTTCATCCTACCCTACTCCTTTATGACCTCACCATAGGTTACGTTAAACAACTTGTAGCTACACTCCGCTCTACGCAGGATTCCGCCCATACGCTCGCCATTGCAGTCGGTGATTATCACCTGACCAAACTCATCGCCCTTGACCAACTCGATAAGGCGCGATACGCGGCTCTCGTCGAGCTTGTCGAATAAATCATCGAGCAAGAGTATTGGCTTCTCGCCACAAGCCTGAGCTATAATGCGATACTGCGCCAACTTCAAGGCTATGAGGAACGACTTCTGCTGACCCTGCGAGCCATATTTTCGCAGAGGATAGCCACCTATCGAAAAGCGGAAATCGTCGCGTTGCACACCACAAGTTGTGTAGCCCATCACTCTATCACGCTCTCGCGAAGCCTTGAGCAACTCCTCAAGCGTGGCATCATTAAGTTCCGAACGATAGAGTAACTCCACCTGCTCGTGGTCGTCCGAAAGGGCGCTATAATACTCGCACACAAGCGGATATAGCAACTCCGCAATTTCGGCTCTCGAGCGATGAATCTTCTCGGCCATCGGAGCCATCTGCGCATCGTAGATGCTGAGCATCTCCTCATCCGAAGCCATCTTCAGATAGCTGTTTCGGTTGGCCAATGCAGTATTGTATCGCATCACGGCATCGAGATAACTCTTGTCGAGCTGCGAGATAAATCCATTTATGAAACGACGACGCTCGTCGGCCGAATCGCTAATAAGCGACGAGTCTGCTGGCGAGACAATCACCACAGGCACAAGACCTATGTGGTCGGCCAATCGCTCGTAGACCTTGTCGTTACGCTTTACCACCTTCGAGGCTCCACGCTGATAGGAGCACACCACATGTTCGTGGCGGTCGCCATCGGTACGATAATCACCCTCAAGCACAAAGAACTTCTCGCCGTGGCGCACGCACTGCGAATCGGTCATAGCCAACGACGACTTGCACATCGAGAGGTAATAGACCGCGTCGATGATATTTGTTTTGCACGTTCCATTATCGCCAACAAAGCAATTAAAGCCCTTGTCGAATGCGATATCTTCCTGCACAAGATTCTTAAAATTGAGAATTGAAAGCCTTGAAAGGTACATTTTATTCTGATTTTCGTAGTGCGAAGGTACAAATAATTGACGGTATGACAAAAAAAAATATCATTTTTTGTGGTTATTTGCATAAAAAAGTGTATTTTTGTCAGTTGAAAATCGCTCTCGCGAAAAACAAAACTTAAAAATTAGATTAAAAAAGATAAGATTATGGCAAAGAAAAATGTAAATCAAGAAGAGATCGCGGTTGCTGAGGCAGTCAGCAAGACCGAAAAGTGGTTTCAGAAGAATGGCAAGATCGTTACGATTGTAATTGCAGCACTTGTAATCCTCGGTATCGGAGGTTGGTGCTACAAGTACTTTGTACTTGACAAGCAGGAGGCAGAGGCTCAGGAGCTTATCATCGCTGCTCAGGACCGTTTGGCAGTCGAGAATCCCGACTTTGCTCTCGCTCTTAATGGCGACGAGAATGGCGCAGGCTTCCTCGATATAATCGAGCAGTACGACTCGACCGATGCTGGCAACCTCGCTTGCCACTATGCAGGTATCTGCTACCTCCGTCTTGGTGACTTGGAGAATGCAGCTAAGTACCTCGAGATGTACGACGCTCCTTTCTGGCCATCTGAGGCTGAGAAGGTTGTTATCGCTCAGAACCTCGGTTTGCAGGGCGATGTTGCAGTAGAGAAGGGCGATTACGCTAAGGCTATCACCCTCTTCGGCGAGGCTATCGAGGCTTCTGAGAACGAGGCTACCGTACCTTACTTCCTCCTCAAGCAGGCTCGCGTATACGAGGCTACAGGTGAGACAGACAAGGCTCAGGCTTGCTACAAGACCATCACCGAGAAGTATCCACGTTCGTCTGAGAAGAGCGAGGCTGAGACTTTGCTCCAGTAATAAACTTCTCGAAATAGAATCTTAAGGGGCAGTCTTTTCGCAAGGCTGCCTCTTTAATTAGAACCTATTTTGCAAAGGCTCAATACCGAAACCCAACAACACAAATCGAACAAAACAATGATAAATATTTCGGACATAAAGGTTGGTCTCATAACCGCTGAGGGTGCCAAGTGCGAGTACGAAGCACTGCAGGGCTTGGCTATGTGTGGCATAGTGCGCGAGAACATCGAGGTTAAGCATATACCTTCGGCTGCGAAAGCACCACTCACCACCCTATTCTTCGCCGAGTACACCGAGGTCGACTGCGTATATATTGCACTACCCGAAGGCATAGAGGAGATTCGCGAACGCTTAGCCGAGTTGGAGCTGCAATGCCGCATGCCCATTGGCACTTCGTTGCGAGGCCTAAACGACATTAGCGACATGCTCCGCATGGTGCAATTGCAAAGCGAGATGGTAGTTAAAGCCGAAATGGAGCAGCGTGGCGGCTCGAATTTCAAGCTCAATTAAGAGAGGCAAAGGGTTGCTGATTATAAATTATTTTTATATCTTTGCACACTACAATAACCTAAAGACCTATGACAATCATTCAGTTGGAGTACCTGTTGGCAGTGGCAAATTTCGGCAGTTTCTCGATTGCATCGGAGCATTGCTTCGTCACTCAGCCATCACTCAGTATGCAGATTAAGGCATTGGAGGAGGAGTTGGGCGTAATGCTTCTCGACCGATCGAAAAAGCCCGTTGTGCCAACCGAGGCCGGCGAGGTGGTCTTGGCTCAAGTGCGCGAAACGCTGCGTGAATTTCACTCCATAAAGGAGGTTGTTCAGCAAATCAAGGGAGAGGTGTCGGGCAAGATTCGTCTTGGCGTGATACCAACTATTGCACCATACCTCTTGCACCGCTTTGTCCCCGAGTTTGTCCAACGATACCCAAAGGTGGAGATTGAGGTTCGCGAGATGAAGACTGCCGACGTCATCGAGGCACTCAATCGTGACCATATCGACGTAGCTCTTGTGGCGGGTGGCACCTGTGGCGACGGATTTATCGAATACGAGCTTTTCGACGATAAGTTCTACGCCTATGTTTCGCCTCGTAACTCACTGTACAACAAGTCGAACATACGCTTGGAGGATATCAAGATTCAGGATCTTGTTCTGCTTTCGTCGGGCAACTGTATGCGCGACCAGGTTATCGAGCTATGCCAGGCTCGCACCTCGTTGCCTTCGCGCTACACCTTCGAGTCGGGCTCGCTAGACACGTTGATGCGTATTGTCGACAACACATCGCTGATGACCATCATTCCGAAGATGGCCCTCGACTTTGTTCCGGAGGAGCGCAAACGCCAAGTGAAGACACTCTTCAAGGGTGCTTCGTCGCGCAAGATTGCCCTCGTAACACGTCGCTCGTATGTCAAAAAGTCCATAGTCGACGCTCTGCGCTCGACCATCTCGGAGTATAAGTAAGATAGAGCACAATAGAAAGAGTAAGCGACCCCGTATGGAGTCGCTTATTTCTTTTTGCCAACTTGATAGATGGTAGTTACACCATACTTGAATGGGTTAGACCTACCGCCAAGAACTGAGACTAGCGCATCGCGGTGAACGTTTCCGTGGACATTATGATCGACCACCCACGCTTGCTCCTTTCGATCGTAATAGACCAAACCGACATGAGTTGCGTAGTTCCTCGTTCCAAACCATCGCGCGTTGTTGTAGAACTCCACCATATACTTACTTGTGTTGTAGTACATATTCACGACGTAGTACTTATCCGGATCGAGCTTATTCACGTCGAGATTTGCCTTGATATAATCGGCAGCCTTACGGTGTATATCCATAACTATACGGAACGCCTGCTCAAAGGCAAGATTCAGAACGTTAGGAATTTTGAGTATCGAATAGCCATTGAGCACAGTCTTGAATTGAGCAGGAATCTGATAGGCGTGACCTGACGAATAGACGCCAACTTTCCTCAGTCGACCATTGACATACGCTGCACACTCTTCGGTGAAGTCACCATGGCGGTCACGGCCTCCGTGCCAGATAATACGGCTCTTGAATGGCAAGTTAGGGAGTACATTGTCCGCAATAGAACCTACAGGCGCTATCGAAGCCAACGACTCGCCGTTCGGCCTGCATGGTTTATGCACAGCAACGGTCTTGATGCTATCGCCACTTGCCAGCAGAATTGCAATAGACTCGCTCTGGAGTTCTGTATTTGCTAACATACAATCCATCAGCCTCTTATTGGCCGCAACCTCTACCTCGTGAGGCTCTGGCAGAACCTCCTTTGCAGAAGAGTCTGGAGCCACATATTTAATGTCGTTGCCACTCGCAACGAGCGCAAGAAACAACAACAGTATAGAGAGTAATATCTTTTTCATAAATCTTCACCTTCAAGCTTGAGAATAGCCCTCATAAGCCACTACAGAGTGAATACTAAATTACAAAAATACAAAATCATTTTCGATTCCGCAAAAATTATCGAAAATAGCACGAATTCACGATTCTCTATTTTCAATTATCAATTGTTTTTATTATTTTTGCGCAATTAAAGACTTTTATAAATAGGTATGGGAAAAATTATACTTACAGGAGATAGACCTACCGGTCGCTTGCACTTAGGACACTTTGTAGGCTCGTTGCGCCGTCGCGTGGAGTTGCAGAACTCGGGCGAGTTCGAGAAGATATTTATTATGATTGCCGATGCTCAGGCCTTGACCGACAACTTCGACAACCCCGAGAAGGTGCGTCAGAACATTATCGAGGTGGCACTCGACTACCTTTCGTGCGGCCTCGACCCCGAGAAATCGACCATCTTCATTCAGTCGCAGGTGGCAGAGTTGTGCGAGTTGGCATTCTACTATATGAACCTCGTTACGGTTCAGCGTTTGCAGCGCAACCCAACCGTCAAGACCGAGATTCAGTTGCGCGGCTTCTCGGAGAATACAGCCGAGGGCGACACCACACAGCGTCAGGGTATCCCTGTAGGTTTCTTCACCTACCCTATTTCGCAGGCTTCGGACATCACCGCATTCCGCGCTACTACCGTACCTGCAGGTGCTGACCAGGAGCCAATGATTGAGCAGGCTCGCGAGATTGTACACAAGTTCAACTCTACATATGGCGAGACATTGGTTGAGCCTTCGATTCTCTTGCCGAACAACGCTGCTTGTATGCGTCTGCCAGGAACTGACGGCAAGGCTAAGATGTCGAAGTCGCTCGGCAACTGCATCTACCTCTCGGACACTCCAAAGGAGGTTAAGCAGAAGGTTATGTCGATGTACACCGACCCTGACCACCTCCGCATCGAGGATCCGGGTAAGGTCGAGGGCAACTGCGTATTCACATACCTCGACGCATTCTGTCGTGACGAGCACTTCGAGAAGTATCAGCCAGACTACAAGAACCTCGACGAGATGAAGGAGCACTACCGTCGTGGTGGCTTGGGCGATGTGAAGTGCAAGAAATTGTTGATTGCCGTATTGGAGGAGATGTTGGAGCCAATTCGCGCTCGCCGCAAGGAGTGGGAGCAGAAGATCGAGGAGGTATACGCAATTCTCGAAAAGGGAACTGCCGAGGCTCGTGCTACTGCTGCAGCTACACTCAACGATGTGCGCGATGCAATGAAAATTAATTACTTTCAGGACAAGGAACTCATAGCCGAGCAAGCACGACGCTTTAGAGAAGAGGCTTCAAAATAAAAAAGTTTTCCGCTTTCCGTTAGAAATGATAGAGCGTTCGAACTACATAAAGCCGGCCAATAGGGAGAAAATCTACCGTTGGTTTCTCAACATCACAAAGAGGTTGAGTGAGCGACAGATGTTGCTCATACTCGCTGTGGTGGTGGGCGCTTTGGCAGGTTTGGCAACCTACCTCTTCGAGGTGTTGCTCCACCTGGTGAAGAGCGGCTTGGTGAATTGGTTCGATGCCAACACATTCCATTTCCTCTACCTGCTCTACCCCGCTATAGGTATCATCCTGGCGACACTCTTTGTGAAGTATATCGTCAAGGATAACATCTCGGAGGGTGTAACGCGTGTGCTCTATGCGATGTCGAGGCGAGGCTCGAACATTGCCGGACACAACTGCTGGACCTCGATTGTGGGCGGTGCTACAACCATCGGATTCGGAGGCTCGGTAGGTCCCGAAGCGCCTATCGTGCTGACAGGTGCAGCCTTAGGCTCGAATGTCGGTAAGTTGGCAAAGCTCAACTACAAGAATATCACGCTCCTGCTCTGCTGTGGAGCGGGTGCTGCGGTAGCCTCCATCTTCAAGGCGCCGATGACGGGCGTGGTCTTCGTGCTGGAGATTCTGATGCTCGACATCACATCGGCATCAATCATTCCGCTGCTTGTTTCGTCGGTTACCGCTACAACCATAGCCTTGGTATTGCGTGGCTTCGACCCTATTATCTCGGTTACGCTATCCCCTGCCGACGGATTCCAAATCAGCCAAATACCACTTTTCATACTCCTTGGAGCGATATGCGGAAGCATTTCCTACTACTTCACCAGCGTGAATGCAAAGGTTGGAAAGTTGGTGCACTCCATCAAGAATCAGTATTATAGATGGGCCATTGCGGGCTTGGTGCTCGGCGTGCTGATATTCATCTTCCCACCACTCTATGGCGAGGGTTACGAGGATTTCGTATCACTGATGAATGGCAACAAGACCTCGATTTTCGACGACTCGCTCTTCTACTCCTTCAGCGGCATTGAGTGGGTGGTGCTGGTATATATCATTGCCATCATCTTCTTCAAGGTTATTGCAATGGCAACAACCAACGCTGCAGGTGGCGTGGGAGGAACATTTGCGCCATCGCTATTTGTGGGAGCATTTACCGGAGCTGCCATGGCCATTGCGTTCAACATGCTTGGCCTGAATGTCTCGATTGCAGCCTTCTCGCTTGTTGGTATGGCTGGTGTGATGGCGGGCGTAATGAAGGCACCGCTGACTGCAATCTTCCTTATTGCTGAGCTGTCGAATGGTTACGGATTGTTTATTCCGCTGATGATTGTGGCGTGTATCGCCTTTGCCGTAGGTCGTTGGCTCGATCCCGACTCCATCTACACCAAGCAGCTTCGTCAACGAGGTCAGTTGCTCACCCACGACAAGGACCAATCGGTATTGGTCTTCCTCAACCTTAGCGAGCTGACCGAGACCGACTTTGTGCGTATCAAGGAGCACTTCACACTTGGAGATGTTATGGACATCATCGCCACCTCCAAGCGTAACATATTCCCTGTGATAGACAACTTCGGCCATCTCTTGGGTATAGTGCAGCTCGACGACTTGCGCGAGTATATGTTCAAGCCTTCGAAGCGTGGAAACTCTATTACAAAATATATGATTCAACCACCTGACAAGATTCTCGAGCACGAGATGATGCAGGAGGTGCTACCTCGCTTCGAGGCCAATCGCACCTGGATGTTGCCTGTGGTTGACAAGGATAATCACTATCGCGGATTTATCTCGAAATCGCGTATCCTCGATGCGTATCGCGAACAGTTAGTAAATATCACCCAGAATGACGATTAATTATAAGGTTGTAATGCTCGATTTCGACGGGACTCTCGCTCGAACAATCCCTGCGATTCTTCACGCATCGGAGAAGATGCTGAAGATGCACGGTTATGAGATTGACCCCGTACAGGTGGAGCGCAACTTCGGATTGGCTCTGCCCGAGGCATTCCGTTGCTTTGCCAACGACCCAAACATCGACGACGAGACCATCGAGCAGATGATTGTCGAGTTTAACGACATATATCGTTGCGAATGCGAGCCTCTAATCGAGCTATTCGACGATGTAGCTGCAACATTAGAGACTCTGAAAAAGGCAGGCGTAACGCTACTCATCTCATCGAACAATATCCGTAGTGTACTCGACAGACTTACCGCACGACTCGATATTGCACAATTCTTCGACAGCATCATCTGTGCAGACGATGTTGTGAACACAAAACCGGCTCCCGACATCGCCCTTTTAGCACTCGAACGCTACAACGTCAAACCCGAGGAGGCGTTAGTCGTAGGTGATTCGACCTACGATATGGATATGGGACGCGAAGCAAACTGCCACTTATGCGGAGTATCGTTCGGTAGTCATACGCCAGATATGTTGCGCAAAAAGGGTGCGCACTACGTAATAGATCACTACTCGGAACTAACAAAAATCGTACTCGGATAGAGGAACGAGCCACTTATAAACATTAACAAACAAGCGATGGCAAACTACAAAGTTATAATGCTCGATTTTGACGGTACAACAGCTTGTACCGTACACGCCATATATCACGCAGCAAAGCGAATGCTCAACGAATATGGCTACGAGGTAGAGAAAAGTGTCGTATACAAGAATTTCGGTCTTGCTCTACCCTACTCATTCTACTGCTTTGCAGGCGTTGAGAGCTTCGACGAGGCTACATCCAAGCAGATGATTGCCGACTACAACCGTATCTATCAGGCCGAAGCCGAGCAGCTCATCGAGCTATTCGACGGTGTTGTCGAGACTCTCGACAGTCTGAAAAAGGCGGGTGTAAAGATTGTCATCGCATCGAACAACGTACACCCCGTATTGGAGCGTCAGCTCAAGAATCTCGGCATTCGCCAATATATCGACGATATTGTTGCAGTGGAGGATGTCGAGAATGTCAAGCCTGCGCCCGACATTGCGCTCGAGGTGTTGCGTCGCTGCAACATCCAGGCCCACGAGGCCATAGTTGTTGGCGACTCCACCTACGATATGGATATGGGACGCGAGGCTGGTTGCGACCTCTGTGGCGTATCGTTTGGCGGACACACACCCGAGATGCTACGCGAGAAGGGAGCAAAGTATATCATCGACAACTTCTCGGAGCTCGCAAAGATTGTACTCGGATAGGTATGACTCCCGTAATTACCATATATACCGACGGCTCAGCACTTGGCAATCCAGGCCCTGGTGGCTATGGTGTAGTGCTTATGAGCGGACCACACCGCAAGGAGCTCTCGCAGGGCTTCCGCCTTACGACCAATAATCGTATGGAGCTGATGGCTGTATGCGTGGCACTCGAGGCGCTGAAGTTCGAGGGCTCGGAGGTAACTATCTACTCCGACTCGAAGTATGTGGTCGATGCCGTATCTAAAGGATGGGTATTTGGCTGGGAAAAGAAGATGTTCTCGGGCAAAAAGAATCCCGACCTTTGGATTCGTTTCTTGCGTATCTACCGCCGCCATCGCGTGCGCTTCGTATGGGTTAAGGGACACGCCGAGACTGTCGAGAACAACCGCTGCGACCAACTTGCCGTCGCTGCTGCCAATGGCGCAAACCTACTCGAAGATACAGGATATCAACCTGAGTAATACCACTTTTTTTACACCTATTGTACATTTTTTTGCCAAAAAATTTGGAAAATCCAATAGGGGGGGGGTAAATTTGTTGCCGAAATTCATCTAAATTCAAAGAGTTATGAAGAGATTTATTGTTTTAGCAGTGACAGCAATCGCACTCGTGGGTTGCGCTATCGAGGACACTCCTGTTGTACAATTCAACGAGGAGAGTTACACCGTATCGAGCGAAGGTGGCGAGTTGATTATCCCCGTAAGTTCGACAGGCGTGGACGAAGTTCGTATCTCGTATCAGAGTGGTATGGACGCTTGGGAGATCATAGACCCCGAAACAGGAGATAGAGTTCCATCGGGCTGGATTAAGGTGGTAAAGGTGATTGAGCACTACGAGCAAACTCGTGAATTAGCACAGTGGCAATCGGGCATCTACTTGCAGATTGAGCCAAACAACGGAGGTGTTGAGCGCATCGGATATGTTACAGTTCGCAGTTTTATGGCCGAGGCAAAGGTAACAATAAAGCAGGGATTCTAAAAATAGACTCTAAATAGAAAAGACGGGTTAAGCCCGTCTTTTTTTGCTTTTAACCATTGGCTATTAGCCATTGTTTTTTTGTTATAGGGGTTATAGGGGCAATAGGGGTTATAGGGATTACCTTATTACCCCTATTTCCCCTAACGACTCTAAATCATCTTTTCTCGTCAGAAGTCGTGCGATGCAGGGCGTTCCTTCTCGCTTAAAATTGGAATTTAAGCAGATGAGAGCAAGGCTTGCGAAAATCCCCAAGGCAGGGGAATACTTGGCGTATTTTCCTGTCTCGGGGATTGAGCGTAACGCAGCTATCGCTGCTTAAAAACAATTTTTACTCTGAGAGGATCTCGAGCAACTTAATCGCTGCATCAGGAATCTTAGTACCAGGACCAAAGATAGCTGCTGCACCATCCTTGTAGAGCTGATCGTAATCCTGCGCAGGAATTACACCACCCACTACTACGATGATATCCTCACGACCAAGCTTAGCGAGCTCAGCAATAATCTGAGGAACGAGGGTGAGGTGACCTGCTGCGAGTGACGATACACCAACAACGTGTACGTCATTCTCT
Organism: Alistipes sp.; assembly: GCA_045614685.1. Taxonomy (GTDB): domain Bacteria; phylum Bacteroidota; class Bacteroidia; order Bacteroidales; family Rikenellaceae; genus Alistipes. The sequence goes on from JAZLDJ010000111.1 coordinate 15,408, forward strand.
ACTGCCTGCTTAGCAGCCTCGGCTGGAGTCTGGAACAAAGGACCCATATCCACGTCGAAACCGATATCAGCATAACCTGTTGCTACAACCTTAGCACCACGGTCGTGACCGTCCTGACCAAGCTTAGCAATCATAATACGAGGCTGACGGCCCTCCTTCTTAGCGAAGTCAGCGCACATCTGCTGCGCCTTCTCGAAATTCTCATCTTGCTTCATAGCTGAACTATAAACTCCCGAAATTGAACGAATAACTGCCGAGTAGCGACCTACCTCTACCTCGCAAGCATACGAGATCTCACCGAGGGTAGCGCGTACCTTAGCCGCCTCAACTGCGAGCTCGAGGAGGTTACCCTCACCTGTCTTAACGCACTCGGTGATTGCTGCCAAAGCCTTATCTACTGCTGCCTGATCGCGGTTAGCCTTAAGCTCGTTGAGACGCTTAATCTGGCTCTCGCGAACTGCAGTGTTATCTACTGCGAGGATATCGATTGGAGCCTCCTTAGCAAGGCGGTACTCGTTCAAACCGATAATCTTCTGCTCACCCGAGTCGATACGAGCCTGAGTACGAGCAGCTGCCTCCTCGATACGCATCTTAGGTACACCTGTCTCGATAGCCTTAGCCATACCGCCGAGCGACTCAACCTCCTCGATCAAAGCCCAAGCCTTGTGAGCAATCTCGTTGGTGAGGCTCTCAACATAGTACGAGCCTGCCCAAGGGTCAACTGTACGGCATACATTGGTCTCCTCCTGGATATAGATCTGGGTATTACGAGCGATACGAGCCGAGAAGTCGGTT